>CAZUYA010000044.1:0-15335 GCA_964624685.1 uncultured Ruminococcus sp.
CTGTATGCCGGAGGAAAATATGAAAACAATAAAGGCGGCTCGGCATATGAATACTCTCTCGGTCTCAACGGTCTCGGCGCTTGCGCAACGCAATGTGCTTCTGAATACATGATCGTCAAATCTTATGACGGAACGACCGAGCGCAGCATTCGCTTCCGCCGCGGTGAAGTCAACGGAGAATTGCAAGAACGTCCCCTGTCTTCCAAAGAAAAGCGAACGGGAACCGTGGTATTGTGGCGTCCCGATTTGAAAGTATTTACCGACATCAACATCCCGCCGGAATTTTTCCGCGACGTTCTGCATCGGCAAGCGGTGGTCAACCCCGGCATTTGTTTTGTGTTGCATTTAGAGCAAGAAGACGAAAGTTTTACCGAAGAAAAATTCGTCTATGCCAACGGCATTTCCGATTATTTGAGCGAACGAGTGGGGGAAGTTGCCCTGACCGCACCTGTCCTGTGGCATTTGGAAACACAGGGACGGGATCGCGCCGATCTGGAAGAATATAAATTCAAAGCCGATATTTCCTTCTGCATCTCCAACACGGTCAGCCTTTTGGAATATTATCATAACTCCAGCTTTTTGGAGTACGGCGGTTCTCCCGACCGTGCGGTCAGATTGGCTTTCACATATGCGGTCGATAAATATTTGAAAGCAAACAATCGCTATACAAAAAACGAAAGTCGTGTAACCTTCAACGATATTGCAGATTGTCTCGTATTGGTCATCAACAGTTTTTCCACTTTGACCTCTTACGAAAATCAGACCAAAAAAGCTATTAACAATGCTTTTATTGCCGATGCTTTGAATGAATTTATGCGCCAACAGTTGGAGGTCTACTTCATCGAAAATCCCAAGGCGGCAGAGCTGTTCGCAAACCAAGTTTTGATCAACAAGCACAGCCGTGAAACAGCAGAACGCGCACGCATTGACGTCAAGAAAAAGTTGGCAGGATCCATTGATGCCGCCAACCGCGTGGAAAAATTTGTAAACTGCCGTTCCAAAGATCCAAACGTTGCAGAGTTGTATATTGTTGAGGGAGATTCGGCTTTGACTTCCTGTAAATTGGGACGTGATTCCGAATTTCAAGCCATCATTCCCGTGCGCGGAAAAACATTGAACTGTCTGAAAAGCGATTACGATAAAATTTTCAAAAGCGAGATCATCACGGATCTGTTAAAGGTCATCGGTTGCGGAGTGGAAATCACCGGTAAAAAGCAAAAAGATCTCAGTGCATTTGATTTGAACAATCTGCGATGGTCCAAAGTAATCATTTGCACAGATGCCGATGAGGACGGGTTTCAAATTCGTACTCTCCTGCTCACGCTCTTTTACAGACTTCTTCCCACTCTGTTGGCGGAACATAAAGTTTTTATTGCCGAATCTCCCCTGTTTGAAATCACGACCAAAGATGAAACGCTGTTTGCTTACGATGAGTTTGAAAAAGCGGAGATCCTAAAAAAATTAGGTAACAAAAAATACACGTTGCAACGTTCCAAAGGACTGGGTGAAAACGAGCCGGACATGATGTGGCAGACCACGATGAACCCAGAAACACGCCGCTTGATCTCGGTTTCTCCGGCGGATGCCGCCGCAACGGAAATCATTTTCGATACCTTACTGGGCGATAATCTGCCCGCCAGAAAACAATTCATCACGGAAAACGGCGGACGGTATATGAAAGATATTGATGTCTGACCGCACACACAAGAAACAGGAGCAAACGCATGTCAAAGAAAGAAAGTCAAACCGATCTGTGGGTATTTACCCTTTTACAGGAAGCCAATATCCGATTGGAACCCAAAGGCAGTTCGATCAAAGAAATCGACGATGCATTGAAAACAGCCTCCAAACGCGGAACCGGTAACGTCGGATACCCGGAATACATCGGTACCGTCAAAGACTATTTGATCGTTGTGGAAGATAAAGCATCCGTCTCCCGTCACATCAAACTCGATTCAAACGGTCTCATCGACCTCCGAACCGACGCCGTAACCGATTACGCCGTAAACGGAGCGGTCTTTTACGCCAAACATCTGGCAATGAACACCGGATATAAAAAGATTCTCGCATTCGGAATTTCCGGAGATGAACGAAAGCACAAAATCAGCCCGGTCTTTGTCGATGAAACGGAATTTTATCGGGAACTTCCGGAAGTACAATCTTTTATTTCTTTCAACGAGGAGAATATCGACGAATATTATACAAGAGAAATTTTGAAAGAAAACACCGATGACGAAAAAGAAACTGCCGCCATCCTAAAAGATGCCGCCGCATTGCATGAAGATCTGCGCAATTACGGGAATCTGTTAGACACGGAAAAGCCGTTGATCGTCTCCGGAATTTTGTTGGCATTGCGCGAAACGGAATTTAAGAATTTTTCCATCGACGATTTGACCGGAGATACCATTAAGACAGACGGTCAAAAAATATTCGATGCCATTGACTCCAATCTGCAACGTGCAAACGTTTCCCCCATGGTAAAAAAAGATAAAATACTGGGGCAATTTGCCTTTATCAAAGACACGGTAAAGCTGAACGAAATCGATGATAAACTCAACAAAACACCTTTGAAATATTTTGCCGAATTTTTATATCGTTCCATCTATCGTTCCATCCGTTACTCCCGCTCTGCCGAAGATTATATTGGGCGGTTCTACGGAGAATTTATGAGCTACTCCGGCGGTGACGGACAAACCCTCGGCATCATTTTAACGCCGAAACACATCACACAATTGTTTTGTGAATTGGTAGACTTAACCAAAGACGATGTTGTTTTTGACCCTTGTTGCGGGACCGCCGGATTTTTAATCGCAGCCCTCCACAACATGCTCAAAACCGCAAAAAACGATGCGGAACGCAAAAGCATTCGCAAAAATCAACTGCATGGCATTGAGTTGCGCCCCAATATGTTTGCAATCGCAACAACCAATATGATCCTGCGCGGCGACGGCAAAAGCAATTTGATCAATGACGACTTTATGAAACAAGATGCCAATAAACTGCAATTAAAGCAAGCAACCGTCGGCATGATGAATCCCCCCTATTCGCAAGGATCAAAACAAAATCCGAATTTATATGAAATTGCTTTTACCGAACATCTGTTGGATTCTTTGTCTGTCGGTGCCAGATGCGTTGTCATCGTTCCGCAATCTTCCATGACGGGAAAGACCAAGGAAGAACAGGCGATCAAGGAAAATATTTATCGTCATCACACATTGGAAGGTGTCATTACTTTGAACAAAGACACATTTTACGGTGTCGGCACCATGCCGTGCATTGCCGTCTTTACCGCGGGAGAACCGCATCCGGCAGACAAGAAATGTAAATTTATCAACTTTGAAGATGACGGCTACAAAATTGCACCGCACATCGGACTCGTGGAGACCGAATCGGCAAAAGATAAAAAGCAACACCTATTGGATGTCTGGAGAGGGACTTTGGATAGCGATACCGGATTTTGTGTGGAAACGACAGTGGAACCAAGCGACGAATGGTTGCACAGTTTTTACTATTTTAACGATGAAATTCCGACTGATGCCGATTTTGACAAAACGATCGGGGATTATTTATCGTTTGAGTTCTCTATGATCATGCAAGGAAAACGGTACTTACTGGATGGAGAAAACGGACATGATGCGACTGAATGACAGACCGTGGCAAGCGTTTTCCATTACGGATATTTTCGGAAAAAGCAAAAATTCCAAGGCATACCACGCCACTGCATTGGTTGAAACGAATGGAAAAGGAATCCCGTATGTCACACGAACCGCTCAAAACAACGGGTTGTTTTCCGTAGTCGAAAACAAAGAATACTCTTTGAATCCAAAAGGCAGTATCAGCTTGGGAGCGGAAAGTGCCAAATACTTTTTTCAACCCTACGCTTATATTACGGGGAACAAAATGTATTATTATTTCAACGAACGGTTTTCTCCGGATGTTTGCCTATTTTTGGTGCAATGCCTGAACAAATCCATTTCGGATTGTGGGTTCGGATACGGTATGGGGCTGACCGGAACTCGTTCCGACACAAGAAAAATCATGTTACCCGTGAATGAAATCGGAGAACCGGACTATCCGTTTATGGCAAAATACATGCAAGAACACATTGCGGTCAAAAAGGCAGACTATGCAAAACGGCTGATGCAAATGCAGAAACAATCAGGAGAAAAACCGATGTTGCAACTGAAAGACAGAGAATGGAAGGCGTTTGCTTTCAAAGAGCTGTTCGTCGTCCGGCGGGGAGAATCCCTGTATAAACAATATATGGAGTCCGGTACGATCCCCTACATCAGTGCTTCCGGTACCAACAACGGGATCAGCGCCTATACCAAAACGGCAAATCGGCACGGAAATATGCTTTCTCTGGCATATGACGGAAGTGTAGGTGCCACATTTTATCAGGCAACCGATTGGTTTGCCAGTGAAAAAGTTGTCTCCATCGAGTTGATCGACCGTCCGTTTACCAGAGAGTTGGCACTCTTTTTTGCCCGTGTGATCGAACATCAAAAAGCCAAATACAATTACGGTTATAAATGGAGTGTCGGAATCCGCATGATGAGCGGAAAAATTCTGATCCCCGTTGATGAAAACAACCGACCGGACTATGCTTTTATGGAACAGTACATTCGAGAACATGAGTCCGTTCAAAAAAGTGCATATCTTGCATACTTGAACGATCATTCTTCTGTTTGAGAAACGGAGAAAAAATATGAATCTGTTTTTGAAATTGGCATTTCTGTTTTTTATGGGGTCTGTCATCGGATGGTGTCTGGAAGTTCTTTTTCGCCGCTTTTTTTCGGATGCCAATCCGGAAAGGAAATGGATTAATCCCGGCTTTTGTACCGGTCCCTATCTTCCGCTATACGGCTTCGGACTGTGCCTGATGTATTTGATTTCCGCCATGGAACATTGGAATCGGATTGAAAATCCGTTTTTGCATCATGCCGTTTTGTTGATCGCCATGGCAATTTGCATGACCGTGATCGAATACATTGCAGGTATCCTTGCTTTGAAACTGCTGAAGTTACGTTTATGGGATTACAGCCATGAATGGGGAAATCTTCAGGGGATTATCTGTCCGAAATTTTCCCTGTTTTGGGGCATATTGGGGGCAATCTACTATTTTTTGATCCACCCGTATATTTTAACAGCCATTCACTGGCTGTCGGTCAATTTAACATTTTCATTCGTCATCGGCATGTTTTTCGGTGTCTTTCTCATTGATGCCGCACATTCAATTCAATTGGTAACAAAACTCAAAAAATTCGCCGATGAAAATAACATCATCGTCAAATATGAAGCCATCAAAACCGCGATCCGACAGCATTCCGAAAAAGCAAAGCAAAAATATCACTTTTTTATGCCCTTTCACAGCGAGCGTCCGCTGGTCGAACACTTAAAGGAGATGCGGAACAGCTTTGAACAGCGAATCAAAAAGCACCGCAACCATTAAAATATAATACTGTAATAATAGAAAAAGAAACTGTTTTCGACCGTTGCTCCTCGACAATACGAGTCTCGTCAACATCAAAACAGTTTCTTTTCTATTTTAATTGAATCAGCGGTCGTTTATTTCAAGACGGTTTGAGCATACCGCATGGCATTCCGAATAAGCACATACTCCGTCAGGAACGCGCTGTAAGCGGTCACTACAAAAGCCTTCTTCCATTTTTTTGATAAAAATGTCAAAATACCGAATACGGTCACTCTTGACAAAACAGATAAATAATGGTATAATAAACAGGAATGAGCGGAGAGAGCCATTCGCTTGCCGCTCAACCGCACTGTTCTTTCTTGAATTCGGCAAAATAGGCGGAAATATACAGGCTGTGCGTTGCGGAAACGATCACACTGCGCAACAACTCTTTTTCTTCGGTTTTTGAGGTCACTCCCAAATTTTCTTCCGGAGCTTCCTTGAGTCCGAACACGTAAGCAAGCATATTTTCCAATTCACAACAAAAATAGTCGTATGCGATCGGAAGCGAATACAGCTCGCGTTGCATATCAAACAATTTGACAATACTTTCCAACGGAAGTACGTTTTTGACAATGGAAATAAAAATCAAATAGATAATTTGGTCCACGTGATACTGCTTTTTTTGCGGTGGCGGAATGACTCCTTTCTTCACATAATTGCTAACCATTGAAATCGTAATTTCCGCACAGTCCACTTTTTCCAAATATCCGTTGATATATTGCGTCACCTGCTCCAAATAAAGTCCGACATTCGGGATTTCGGCGTATCGCGGCAGGTGAAAATTCGCCGCCGAGCATTTTAATCGTTGTCTGATTTCCGGATTGATCATAGTAGATTTATTATACCGCAAAACCGGACATTTGTCAATATCTTTTCAAAACCTATTGACAAACCAAAATGAAAGTGATATAATGTCATTATCGGTTTTTCAAAAACCGATAATAAAGTTTTGGAGAATTTGATATGAAGTATAGAATTGTTGCCGATTCCTCATCCGACTTGAATGAGACGGACGGTGTTTCTTTTGTCAGTGTTCCTCTGACTGTTACCATAGGTGACCGAACCTATCGAGACGATGCCTCACTCAATGTTTCGGAAATGCTGACCGCTTTGGAACATCACCATGGTCGTTCCGGCTCAGCCTGTCCCAACGTCAACGATTGGTTGGAAGCATTCGGCGACTGTGAAAAAATCTTTTGCGTTACCATTACAAGCAATCTGTCCGGTAGCTTTAATACAGCTTCGATCGCGGCAAAAACATATATGGAACTGCATCCGGATCGTTGTGTTTTTGTATTGGATACACTCTCCACCGGTGCCGAAAGCGTCCTGTTGATTGAAAAATTAAAAGAGTTGATCCTTGCCGACCATGATTTTGATACCATTGTTTCCAGAATCAAAACATATCAACGCCACACGCACTTACTCTTTGCATTGGGATCTCTGCACAATCTCGCAAACAACGGTCGTGTCAGCCATGTAGTTGCAAAAGTGACCGGACTGTTGGGGATCCGCGTGATCGGAAAGGCAAGCGAAAACGGGACACTGGAACTGCTGGATAAAGTCAGAGGAGCCGAAAAAATGCTTGCTTCCATGATCAAATACATGAAAGAGACCGGATTTTCGGGGGGAAAAGTAAGAATCCATCATTGTGAAAATTACGAGACCGCTACCAAATTGAAAGAACGTCTGCTTGTGCTGGATTCAACACTCGACATCGCCATTTCTCGGACACGCGGATTGTGCAGTTTTTATGCTGAACGCGGCGGACTTTTGGTCGGTTATGAAGACACACCGGCATTGGAGTGCCAATCATGAATCCGTTCCAAAAGCTTTATTGCAGAACTGTTCAGACAATTTTTCGTCTTGTTCATCCGTTTTTGCCATATCACGATCCCATCCGATTGAATCACACGTCGGAATTACCTTCCGAGTTGCAAAAACACGGAGTGAACCGCGTTTTGATCGTAAGCGGAAAAACAACGGGGACAGGTGCCACAATGCAACGCTTGAGAATCGCATTGAGCGATCAGGGAATCCAAAGCGTACTCTATGCGAAAACGCTTCCTGACCCGACGATTGCAACCGTTGAAGAAGCAAAAGATCTCTATCTATCAAATCATTGTAACGGTCTGATCGGCTTTGGCGGCGGATCAGCCATTGATTGCGCGAAAGCGGTCGGTGCACGCATTGCAAAGCCAAAGCAAACCATTCAACAAATGAAAGGAATTTTACGCATCCGTAAAAAAACGCCTTTTTTTGCGGCAATCCCGACCACTGCCGGAACCGGCAGTGAGGTAACGCTTGCCACAGTCATTACGGATGAAACGACGCACAGCAAATTCCCCATCAGCGATTTTTGTCTGATTCCGGATTGTGCCGTATTGGATGCCGAAAACACCTATTCTCTCCCACCGTTTTTAACAGCTACAACGGGTATGGATGCCCTGACGCATGCCATCGAAGCATACATCGGTCGTTCAGCAACAAAATCTGAGCGTGCCGATGCGATGACAGCCTGCTGTTCTATCCTGACATCCTTGGAACGAGCCTATGAAAACGGGAATGACAAAACTGCACGCGAAATTTTATTGGAAGCCTCCTATCTTGCCGGACGCGCATTTTCCAAAGCTTATGTCGGATACTGTCATGCGATCGCTCACAGTTTGGGCGGTGTCTATCACATTGCACACGGACTGGCAAACGCAATCCTGCTACCGCATGTCTTACGTGCCTACGGTCAATCGGTTCACCGTCGATTACAAGAATTGGCAATTGCCGCAAACCTCGCAAAACCTCAGGAACCTGCCGCGGTCGCTGCGGAACGCTTGATTCAACGCTTGGAAGAGTTGAACCGCAATCTGTCGCTTCCTCACACGTTCCCAGAGTTGCAATGCGAAGCAATTCCGAACCTGGCGCGCCATGCCGCAGCAGAAGCAAATCCCCTCTACCCTGTTCCCCGCTTAATGGCGGCAAAGGAGCTGGAATCAATTTACCATGCAGTCATGAACGAGTAATCCGTACTTTTCATGTACCTTCTCGTTCGGCATAACGGAATTTGATAGATTCAAAAAGGAGAACAAATATGAAAGATTATGTTATTTTTACCGATTCGGCATGCGACATTGCCCCGGAGATTCTGACCTCCTGGGGTGTCCCGTACCGTTGCCTCACCTTTCGATTTGACGATAGCGAACAAGAGTATTCCAACAATGACATGGATGCCTCAACCTTCTATGCAAAAATGAAAGCGGGAGCAACTGCTAAAACCGCCGCAATCAATTCCGAAGTTTTTGCAAGTGAATTTGAGCAAATTTTGAAAACGGGAAAAGATATTCTCTATTTAGGATTTTCTTCCGGATTGAGTACAACTTTTAACTCGGCGCGGATCGCCGCCGAGCAACTGCGCGAAAACTATCCGGAAAATCAAATTCTTCTGGTCGATACATTGGCAGCTTCTGCCGGGCAAGGGTTGATCGTTTATCTGACCGTTGAAGAAAAGAAAAAAGGGGCAACCATTGAAGAAGCCGCTCAATTTGCCAGGGACATTCTTCCGCGCATGGGAATTTGGTTTACGGTAGATGATCTGGTATATCTGAAACGCGGAGGGCGTATCAGCCCGACGGCGGCATTTTTCGGAAATCTTCTCGGCATTAAGCCGGTCCTTTACATGGACGATGCCGGTCATTTAATTCCCGTTAGCAAAGTACGTGGCAGAAAGACCGCCATTACCGCATTGGCGGACAAATACACGGCATGGGCGGCGGATAAAGAGAACGGTACCGTCTATATTTCCCATGGCGATTGTCTCAAAGACGCCGAGCTGTTGGCTGATATTCTGAAACAGCGTCACGGGGTATCCGTGCAGATCATCACCGATGTCGGTCCCGTGATCGGCGCACATTCCGGTCCCGGAACGCTCGCGCTCTTCTTTGTCGGAGATATGAGCCACCGTTTAGAGAATTAACACGTAAGGAGATAGAGTTTCAATGTCCGAAGAAAAGAAGCCGCAGGCAACCAATCAGGCGGAAACAACTGCCAAATCGTCTGCAAAAGCACCCAGCACACAAAAAAGTGCCGGAAAAGCCGCACCTTCCAAAAGCGCGACTTCAACTGCATCAAAGTCGTCGGTTCAACCATCGACGACCGTGAAAAAATCAACACAAAGCAATACAACAAAAAAGAAAACCCCAACCGCCTCTGCTCAAAAGAACAATGAAATGTTGGATGCAGTGGTGGAAAGCGTTGAAAAAACGTGGAAAAAGGTAACGGAATCCGAGCCGGTGACCAAAACGGTCAGTGCTTTGAAGAATGCTGTCAATTCAGCAAAAAAAACAGTCACCGAAAAGACCTCGGCGGCGGGCAAAAAAACTTCAGCGAAAAAAGCCCCCGCTAAAAAACCGAACGCAAAAAAGACGGTCAAAAAGAAGAACGCAAAAAGCTTGAATTTCCAGTATTTGAGCGGCTTGCTGTTTTCCAAAATGGCGCGTGGGGGTGCCATGGAATTACGTTCCAATGCCGACACCGTAAACAAGTTGAATGTTTTCCCCGTTCCGGACGGAGATACGGGCGACAACATGCGGATGACCATTGAAAGTGGGATCGCCGCCATTGAAAATTTGGACACCGACGATCTTGCCGAAGTTATGAATGTCCTCTCACACGGAATGTTGTTGGGAGCACGCGGAAATTCCGGCGTCATTCTCTCGCAATTCTTTGCGGGAACCGCCAAGGGACTGGAGGGATGTCGGAAAGCGGATCCCACCGCACTCGGTCATGCCTTGGAAATGGGTGTCAAACAAGCCTACGCCTCTGTGATGACGCCTACGGAAGGAACGATCCTCACTGTCGCTCGTGAATCCGTGGAATATGCCGTAGCACATGTTACGGAAAAAAGCACGATCCGCACATTCTTTGCCGATCTGGTCAAGGAAATGCATGCCTCTTTGGAACGGACACCGGAAATTTTGGAAGTTTTGAAAGAAGCCGAAGTGGTAGACAGCGGAGGAGCCGGATTGCTCTATATTATGAGCGGTTTCAACCGTGTTTTGAACGGTGAAGAACTTGAAACGCCGGAAGCAACGCCTGCTTCATCATCCGACGCTACAAAAGCTGCGGCAATCAATCTGGACACGTTCGGTCCGGACAGCGAAATGACTTACGGATATTGTACGGAATTGTTAGTTCGCCTTCAAAATAAAAAAGTCAATGTCGAAACCTTTGACGTGGAAGCTCTCAAAGCGTTTTTGGCTGATTTGGGCGACTCCATCGTCGCCTTCCAAACCGACAGCATTGTCAAGATCCATGTGCACACAAAAACACCCGAACGCGTATTGGCGCATTGCCGCACATTCGGTGAATTTTTAACCGTCAAAATCGAAAACATGTCCTTGCAACACACCTCCTCGACGGAAGCGGAATCCGGACAAAACGTTCCGGAGGCACGTCCGGTCGCCGTTCAAACTTCCTCACAACGTAAAAAATACGGTGTTGTGGCAGTCTGTATCGGTGACGGCATTGAAAAACTGTACCGCGAGATCGGGACGGACGAGATCGTGGAAGGAGGGCAAACGCAGAATCCATCCACCAATGATTTTTTGGATGCTTTTGCAAAAGTCCCTGCCGAACACATTTTTGTCTTCCCAAACAACGGCAATATTCTGCTGGCGGCGCAACAGGCGGCAGAACTTTACACAGCGGCAACGATCCATGTGATTCCCAGTAAAAACATCGGAACCGGCTATGCAGCCCTCTCAACCGCCGATTTTGAAGAAGCCGATCCGCAAAAAATCGCCGATGCCATGACGGAAGCCATGAAACATGTTACCTCCGGTTACATTTCTCCTTCTATCCGCGATGCCGAAATCAACGGTGTTCACATTGAAAAAGGAGATACCATCGGAATTGTGGAAAAAGCGATTGTAGTCTCCGAAAAGGATCGCATAACCGCCGCAATGGCTCTCGTGAGCAAATTGATGGAAGGTGACCGATTTATGTTGACTGTCTTTGTCGGAAAAGATTCCACCCCGGCAGAGCAACAACTTTTACAAAACAAATTGACCGAACAATTTTCGGATGCCGAAATTTATTTTACAGACGGCGGACAGGAAATTTACCCCTATATTTTCGTTGCTGAATAAAAAACTTCCCAACAAATCAAAAATCCGGACGGCACATTGTGCCGTCCGGATTTTTTCAACCGTTGACGATAAACATCACTCGTCTCGATCATATGAGTTCAGTTTCGATGCGCGTCTGCAATGGGTTTGACGATTGCCGTAAGCCGCTCTGCGATTTGCGTCACACCGTAAATACTCGGGTGAATCAGATCGGCAGACAGAAGCGTCATATCCCCCAAAATATCCAATCCGTTCAGGTAGGTCACATTCGGATAGCGGTATTTCCCTATCACTTCGGAAATGATCCGACGCCAACATGCGGGACGGTCATCGCGGTCAAAATCTTCTCCGCAATAGTAGAACGGCGATAGAACAAAGATCGGCTTGTTCGGATTGGTCTCGGCAATGGTGCAAACGGTATTCGTCACACGTTTATAAATTTGATCGGTCTCCCAATGCAGTACATTAATACCAAGCTCCAGTAACAACAAATGCCAATGATCTCTTTGCCCCTCATCCGCAATATAATCCACAAACGCCGGTTCCATACAGCAACTGCCTGCCATTCCTTTATTCAACAGATCGTACCGCAATTCATGCGCAAGCACAGATGCCCATGAATGGGATGCGTCAATCGCATTGGAACCATGTGTAATGGAAGAACCGTAACACAACAAGGTTTTGGAAGGTCGATCGTCGGCGGTCGGAAGTTGAATATCCCCGATGATGTCAAACAATTTGAAAGAACCGCGATCAAAAATGATCCGAACGACCTCACTGTTCCATTCACTCCCCATTTTTTGGCTCATCGTCCGCAATCGATCCGGATATTCCGAACGTGAAATCACAAAGTCTTCCGGAACGGTCGTTACGCACTTATGCTGTTCATGATCTTCAAACCCGCCTTGAACGGCCCCGCGATAAACATGAAAACAACCGATGCCTTCTCTCACAGCCATGCGAATGGTCACTTTCTCTCCGATCATCTTAAAACGAAGTTCGACTCCGGTCGATCCGCATGCCATTTGTTGTCCGGACGGTGCTTCCAATGCGTGATAAACGGATTCCGGAACTCGGTGCCAAGAAATACTGCCGTCTTCATTTTCAATCAATTGATCTACATTATGCAATTCAACATTTTTCCAAATCATTTCAGAAATTCCTTTCTCCAAAATCCTTTCAACCATATTTTATTACATCAACGGTGCAAACAAACGACAAATCTCCTGCAAAAGTCGCATCAACACATTGGTTTTGCAATCGGAGGCAGTTACCTCTCGACTGTGCAACAGCGTCTCCCGAAAATCAGCCTCCATATCGGCAATTGTTTGCGTCGCGTAAAGACAAGTTCCGCATTCAAAATGCAAATACAAACTGCGAAAATCCCAATTCACGGTTCCGATCACGGCAAAATCGCCATCGGAAATGACCGTTTTCGCATGAATGAATCCTTCCTGAAATTCATAGATCCGCACGCCTGCATCAATCAACTCACGATAATAGGATCGTGTCGTAAAATGAACCATCGGCTTGTCCGGTTTGGTCGGCGTAATCATACGAACGTCCACCCCGCTTTTCGCACAGAATTTAAGAGCCGACATCAACTCATCTCCCAACATCAGATACGGAGTTGTAATATACAAATATTTGCCCGTACGATTGATCGCATGCATATAAACGTGTTCCCCGACATCTTCTTTATCCATCGGACTGTCGCTATAAGGCTGAACCCAGCCGCCGGAAACTGCCGAAAAGTGCGGACTCGGCAAATACGGTTCGATCCGTTCCGCATGACCGGTCAACGCGCCCCACATTTGCAAAAACATAATGGTGAAACTTACGGTTCCCTCACCGCAAAGACGCATGGCATTGTCCTTCCAACGCCCGAATCGAATCTTTTCATCAATATATTCATCTGCCAAATTGACGCCGCCGGTATAGGCAACTTTCCCATCAATCACCGTGATCTTACGGTGATCGCGATTGTTTTGCAAACTGGTTAAAAAAGGATGGAATTTGTTGAATTTGAGACATTGGATTCCCATTGCGTGCAACTGTTCGGCGTAATCGGCAGGCAATGTCAGCAGACATCCGAAATCATCGTAAATAATGCGAACATCTACGCCTGCCGCCGCTTTTTCCTTTAGGACTTCCAAAATGGAATCCCACATGATTCCTTCCTCAATGATGAAATATTCCATAAATACGTATCGTTCGGCACGGCGCAGATCATCCAACAGATCGGTCAACATCGCTCGACCGGATGGAAAATATTTGGTTTGCGTATTCTGATAAACGGGAAAAGCCGTTGCGGTTTGCAAATATTGCAAAAGCCAACGGTCACGAGATAATTCGGAACCTGCACGTTCCAAAGCCTCTGTCGAAACCTGAAAATTTTCCTTTTGCCGCTGCGTCAAGTGCTCCAATTGCTTTCTGAAGCCAACGGATGCCGTCTGAAAATGGAAGATCCAATAAAAAGCACCACCAAACAGCGGAAAAAGTAAAATTAAAAACACCAAAGACAACTTAAACGCACTTTTGTCCGGACGCATCATCAAGTGCAATGCCGTGATGACACTCAATGCAGTCAAAAGAACGGTCAACCAATACAATTGATAAGAACGATACAACAGAACAATCAAAAAAATGATTTGAAACACGATCAACAAAGCAATTAAAAGTCTCCGTCCCAAAAAATTCAATATCCCGGAACGTGATTTTTGCTTTTTCAAGTTCGCCACACCTCCCGTTTGAAATGAAAAAAGCATTTTCGTCCTCATCCCATACATCAACTGTTTAACGGATGAGACATTGTTCTTGTTTCTTCATTGATTATATCATAATTTGATTTTTTTGTCAATAGCGGTAAAAAACTTTTTTGATACCACTTGACAACAAAAGAAAAATGTGCTATAATAAGGAATTGATACGGGCAGTGCCCGTCTCTCTGCCATGCAAATTTTTCAGCATGGTCGAATAGTCCATAGGGAGGTGTAAAACATGGAAAAGATTATCAATTCTTATGAGTGCATGTTCATTGTTAACCTTGCAAACGGCGAAGATGTTGCAAAAACAACTGTGAACAAGTTCACCGATCTGATCACTGCCAATGCAGAGGTCATTCAGATCGATGAGTGGGGCAAGCGTCGTCTTGCATATCCGATTGAGGATATGAACGAAGGCTACTACACTGTGGTGTCTTTTAAGAGCGAGGGTGCATTCCCGGCAGAACTTCAACGTTTGATGAACATTGATGAATCCGTGATGCGTGCCATGGTCATTCGTCTTGATGGCGAACCGGTGGTCAAAGCAGCGGAAGTTCCCGCCGACGAAGCCATTGTCAGCGAAGCTGCCAACGAAGAAAATTCCGCATCCGACGCGGAGTGATCCATACCCCAAGCTTGAAAAAGGAGGCAATTTCAGATGTCCAGTTTGAATCTCAATAAGGTCGTTCTTTGCGGCAGACTGACTGCAGATCCGGAGTTAAAACAAACAACCAGCGGAATCGCTGTTGTTTCCTTTACTTTGGCAGTCAACCGTCGTTTTCAGACCAAGAGCACAGATGGTACACAAGCCCCCCAACAAGCTGATTTTATCAGCGTGGTTGCATGGAGACAAACCGCAGAGTTCATTTCCCGTTATTTCAGAAAAGGATCTGCACTTTGTGTAACCGGTTCCATCCAAACCAGAAGTTGGCAAGATCAGCAAGGTCAAAAGCGTTACGCAACAGAAGTGGTTGC
>CAZUYA010000045.1:0-15292 GCA_964624685.1 uncultured Ruminococcus sp.
GAAACATGCTTCAAGATGAGATATCCCTCCTAACTTGATTAGGTAAGGTCACTTGCAGACTACAAGTTTGATAGGTCAGAGGTGTAAGCGCAGTAATGCGTTTAGCTGACTGATACTAATAGACCGAGGGCTTGAACTTCTTTCGTTCAGGCTTCACATTTTTGAGTTTCGCTTTTTAATTCTTTCCTTCCCCTTTTATTCGATTTCCTATGGGCGTAAGCCAATCAAACTTGAGAAATAGACGTTTGAAATCATGAGATTTTGAGCGTCTATTTTTTTGTTTAGCTTTCTGTAAGAGATATTTGAGTCGGAGTAAAAAAACAGTTGCAAAAAAAATGTTTTGATGTCTTGCAATCAAAATAGTTTTGTGATATAATATCTCTGTAATTTTTATATTGCCGGAGCAGAAAGCGAGGATGTTGTTCTATGCAGATCAAAATCGGTATTTACGGATATGGAAATCTTGGAAAAGGCGTTGAAAATGCGATCCGCCAAAATCCGGATATGAAACTTGTGGCAGTCTTTACACGCCGTTCCCCCGAAACTGTTAAAATTACAACTTCGAAGGTTGAAGTTCGTTCGGTAGCCGATGTGGACGATTACATCGGAAAGATTGATGTTATGGTCATTTGCGGGGGAAGTGCAACGGATCTGCCGCATCAAACTCCGGAATTGGCAAAACATTTTTGCGTGATTGACAGTTTTGATACGCATGCGCTGATTTCGGAACATTTTGCCAAGGTAGATGCTACTGCTCGCGCCGGAGGTCATACCGCAATGATTTCGGTGGGGTGGGATCCCGGACTGTTTTCGCTCAATCGTTTGTTGGGGAAGGCAATTCTTCCGGACGGAAACGACTGTACTTTTTGGGGAAAGGGAGTCAGTCAAGGACATTCCGATGCGATCAGACGCATTGATGGCGTGTTGGATGCCAAACAATATACGATTCCGGTGCAGAGTGCGGTTGAGGCAGTTCGACGCGGCGACGCACCTGAATTGACAGCTCGTCAAAAGCATAAAAGAGAGTGTTTTGTAGTAGCGGCACCGGATGCCGACCGTGCAAAGATCGAGCAAGAAATTTGTGAAATGCCGAATTATTTCGCAGATTATGATACCACTGTTCATTTTATCACTGCCGAGGAAATGGCACGTGATCACAGCGGGATTCCACATGGCGGAAGTGTGATTCGCAGTGGAAAGACAGGCATTTCCGGGGAAAACGGACATGTAATGGAGTTCTCTTTGAAATTGGATTCCAATCCGGAGTTTACCGCCTCTGTTTTGCTGGCATATGCCCGTGCGGTATATCGGATGAACGCCGAACACTGCATCGGTTGTAAGACCGTCCTGGATGTGCCTTTTTCATATCTTTCGCCGCTTTCTCACGATCAATTGTTGCAATCGCTGCTTTGATCCGGACAACGGATGACGTTTTAGAAGGGTAGAAAACATTATTTATGAAAAGAATTTATGAAAATTCCGTGGCAACCGATTGGTATCGGTCGTTGACAAATGATTTATCGAAATTGCCGTTTTCTTTTATCTATGAGAAGAAAAAGTATCGTGGAGTTGCATCGGATTGTTTTACTTTTCTCGGTAAGGAATGCATACGATCAGGCGAAAAAGAGACGCAAAATTTTAGATTTTTGTTTTTACAAACGCTTGAGGTGACGCTGATTCTGACACATTATGCGTCTCACGGTGTTACAGAATGGACGGTATGGTTTGAAAACGTTTCCGACCAAAACAGTGGGATTCTGGAAGAACTCAAAACAGAGCTGTCCTTTGAAGGAAAATATCCTGTTTTGAAAGGTATTTTTGGAGATCATGTCAATCAATACCGTCCGTATGAGATTGATCTGCAAAATCATTTGGTTGAATTTTCATCGGATTCCGGGCGGGCGACGCACATCAATTTCCCATACTTTAATTTGGAGTACGGCGACGGAGGCGCAATGCTTGCTATCGGTTGGGCGGGAACTTGGAATGCTCAATTTTCTTCGGATGGTGTTACCGGCATCTATACAGCATCTTCTGTCAATGGATTGAAGACGTATTTGAAACCGAGCGAAAAAATCAGAACCGCACTTTTTGTCTTTGCCCCATATACCGTGCGGAATGAATATTATGCGACAAATTATTGGCGGGATTGGTTTATCCGGTACAATTTACCGAAGGCTGATGCGTCCGGAACCGCTCTTGAACCTTTTTCCACATGCTTTCTTGCCAACGATACGGGATTGCCGAATTCCGATGGCAGTATTTCCGAATGTCATACCACTTGGAAACCTTCGATGGAAAAAATGATTGCAGAACATATTCAAGCTGATTTTCGATGGTTTGATGCCGGTTGGTATGTTGCTCCGGACGGAACAGGTGCGCAATCCTATGTAAAAGGGCATGATTGGTGGGATACCGTCGGTACATGGGAATTGGATCCTGTAAAGTGGCCACAAAAAACGTTTCTTGAATCTACTGATTTTGCACGTGAACATGGAATGAAAACATTGGTTTGGTTTGAACCGGAACGTGTCACCGATCCCGAAAATCTTGCAAAAAAATACGGTTACAAGCTTGAATGGGCGATTCGTATGGATGGGGAAAAAACAATTTCCAATAATATCGGGGATCCGGCGTGCCGCAAATGGACAACAGACCGGATTTGCAAGATGCTTCGTGAAAATAAGGTTGAAATGTATCGCGAAGACAACAATTGCAATGCCGCAAAACTTTGGAATCACTTGGATGCTTTGGATGGAGATGGCAGAAGCGGCATCACGGAATCGAAGTTTATTATCGGTCATTACCAAATGTGGGACGATATTATTGCTTGTACGCTTTCTTACGGCGGTTGCGGATTTGTGGATTCCTGCGCGTCGGGCGGTGGCAGAAATGATCTGGAATCGATGCGCCGAGGGATTCCGATCCTTCGGAGCGACAGTGACCGGACAAGCACCTCGTTGCGTCTTTCCATGACCACTGCTTTGAATCGGTGGATTCCGTTTTGCGGTGCCTGTACCAATGAAAAAGCAGATCAGTTGGAGTCGACAGGAGTTTGTGATCGCTATGTTTGGCGTGCTTCCTATTTGCCCGTTTTGAATATTTCATCCCAGTATGTATATGATACCGATCAAAATTTCGATAAAATCCGTTTCGGACTTGATGAATGGAAAAGAGTTTCTCCGTATCTTTTGAAGGACTTTTATCCTCTTACTCCGTGGCATAAAGAGCAAGACAATACGGATTTTACTGCTTTTTGTTACTATGATCCGGAAAAAGAAGAGGGAATTTTATTGGCATTCCGCCAAGAAAATTGTTCGAGAGAACGGTTAAATCTTTCTCTGCCGTTTGTGGCTCTGGGAGATCAATATACCGTTACCGATGAAGATTGCGGGGATCAAATTGTTACGGGCGGCATTTTAACACTTCATTTTGACGAACCGCGTACAGCCAAGTTGCTGTGGATTCGGAAAGCTTGAGTGGATCGTTTTCAAGCACCCCGATTTGTTTTTTGATAGGAATACATGAAAGGGCACCGATGAAAATTCGTCGATGCCTTTTCGGAAAGGAATCGATTGTATGGAACAGCTATATCCGCTTCGGATTAGTGGGGTACTCAAGTCTCCGATCTGGGGAGGGACCCGATTATTAACATCATGGAATAAGCAATTCGAACAAGAAAGTGTCGGCGAGAGTTGGGAGTTGACGGTGCGACGCGATGAAATGAGCATCGTTTGTAATGGATTTTTACGTGGGAAAACGGTGCAGGAGCTGATTGATCTGTTTCCGACGGAAATGTTTGGAAAAACGACCGGAGATGGAGAGCATTTTCCGCTGTTGGTAAAGCTGATTGATGCCGCCGATCGTTTGTCTGTACAAGTTCATCCCGATGATGTGTATGCCCGTTGTGTGGAGAATGACAGGGGAAAGACCGAAATGTGGTATATTGTCGAAGCAGATGAAGAGGCAGAAATCATTTGTGGACTTGCGGATGGAGTGACGCGGGAGCAATTTGCTTGTGCCGTGGAGAACGGAACCGTGGAAACCGTATTGAAACATTTGCCCGTACATGCGGGGGAGGCTTATTTCATTCCGGCAGGGTTGCCGCATGCCATCGGAAAAGGCATTTTGATTGCCGAAATCCAACAGAATTGCGACTTGACCTATCGTGTCTATGATTACGAGCGTTTGGATAAGGACGGTCATTTGCGTGAGTTGCATGTTCAAAAAGCATTGGATGTGATCCGTCCGTTTACCGATGCCGAAATCGAACGGATCCGCTATTCCCGCTTACCCGAACAGAAGCAAACGGTGTTGGCTGACTGTGATTATTTTCGGGCGGAACGGTTGGATGTAACTACTGAAACACCGATGGAGATACGGTGTGAGGGGTATTTGTGCCATTTGCTTTGCTTGGACGGAGAATCGGAAGTTGTTAGTCACGTCGGTTGCGAACCGATCGTTAAAGGTGACAGTTATCTGTTGCCGGCGGCATTGGAATCGATTTCTTTGCGTGGACACGGAAGCTTTTTGTTGTCGCGTGCTTATTGAGGGTTTGAAACTTTTGATTATATCAAAAACATAAAAATATCGGAGGTGCTCATGAGTTATCACGTTTATCCAGTTACCGAAAGTTGCGAGCCGTTTGATGAGTATTCTGTCAAAGTTAACGGTCGCGAGATTGACCTCAATTTCTGTCGCGTTTCCAAAGAGCCGTTTAATCGACGTTGGCCAGGACATCAGAGGCAGTCGGAACAATCGGAACTTTCGGCTTTTGTTTTGATGGAGACCGATGAGCCGTTGGACTTTGAAGTGACTACGAAACATGCTTTTGAGACCGTGCAGATTCGCCCGCGTGCTTTGGGAATTCAACCGCATACGGAGGGCAACAAGATTATGTTTCGGTTGGAAAGAGCGGAATACTTTACCGTTGAGCCGTTCGGTCGTCATGGTGCGCTACATATTTTCTGCGACCCTGTCAGGACGTTTGAGCAGAACGGGAAGGACCTCATTTATTTCGGTCAAGGTGAGCATGATGTCGGAACCATTGAACTGAAAAGCAATCAAACGCTCTATATTGATGAGGGGGCGGTCGTTTATGCTTGTGTCAACGCAGTGGATGCCGAGAATATCCGTATTGTTGGGAAGGGCATTCTCGATAACAGTCGAAATCATGAAGAGATTTTGTTTGAAGCAAATGCCGAGTCTAACATGGTTGCAGTGAATAATGCCAAGCGGGCGCATACTGTGCAACTGGAATACTGTACCAATGTTTTGATTGACGGGATTACCATTCGGGATTCTCTGATTTACAATATCCGACCGATCGGATGTACGAATCTGACGATCCGAAATGTCAAGATCATCGGTTGTTGGAGATTTAATTCTGATGGCATTGATATGCATAACTGTACGAATGTAGAGATTTCCCATTGCTTTATCCGAACGTTTGATGATTCCATATGCGTCAAAGGGTTTGATTGTTATTACGATGCCGAGGATTTGGAAGCAGCGGTGCACAACTCCATGTACCGTAACGGAATGTGTTACGATACTTTCAAAAATGTGGTCGTGAAGGATTGCGTGATTTGGAACGATTGGGGACGTTGTTTGGAGATCGGAGCCGAGACTCGTGCGGAAGAGATCTGCAACATTCGATTTGAAAATTGCAAGATCATTCACGTCACACACAACGTACTGGACTGCACGAATGTGGATTACGCTTGGGTACATGACATCGTTTACGAGAATATCCAGATCGAATATGATGACAGAATCCGGACACCGTTGCTTCAAATGAACGACGCACACCACTATTCCGATGAGGACGGAGATGAGGCATATGCCCCACCTTTGATCGGTTGTTGCGTACAATTCCATCCGGAATATTCAGCCGGCGGAACGCGACGCGGAAAGAATGAGAATCTGACGTTCAAAAATATTCAACTGTTTGGGAATCAAACGATCGGGATCTGTCTTTCCGGAATTGATGAAGCACATTCCTCCGAACACATCGTTATCGACGGGCTTTATCAAAACGGACAAAAAATACGCTCGTTGCGGGAAGTGAACCTGACCTGCAATGCATTTTGCAAAGATGTGATTTTGAAATAACACGCTTTGCTTCAAAGGCAGCAACACAAATAAAAAAGAGCGGAACGTTGTCGGCATTCCGCTCTTTTTTATTTGTGTTATTTTGATGTATTGATTGATCTTAATTCTCGGTTTCCGATCCATTTTCTTCGGCAATCTCTTCATGCACGGCATTCAGGGTGTCAAAGTCTGTGGTATCGGAGTGCGGAATCGGCTTCCAGCCGACATTCTTGGTAAAGAGTGCAACAATTTCGGCGGGGATGGAAATAAACAAGAAGATCGGCCACAGGAACGGGGAAACGATTTTAATCCACAAAGGCATTTCCGGGATTCGTTTCCGTTCCAAAAAGTAAATTAAATACGAGCCGATGATGGAAAGAACATAGGAGATACCGGCAAGAGGCAATCCGAATCGTACCCATTCCATAAAGGCGTCCCGTATAGAACATCCAAAGAGCGGTCCAAACAGGGAAAGTGCCATTTGCAACAATGTAATGGCGGCACTGATAACACAGCATGGAAGAATGTTGACTGAAATGTCATACAAGGAGCCTTTGTGTTTTCCGCCGCCTTTTTTCTGCGGTGTGAAGATCGAGTGCAACAGATCTTTCAACCGTGAAATGCAAACCAACAAATGTCCTTTTGCCCAACGAACGCGCTGACGCCACATTACATGAATCGTGGTGGGTTGTTCGTCATAAAATACAGCGTCGTCGCAAAATACAATCTTATTGCCTTGAATCAATTGGTCGGCGGTAAATTCCCAGTCCTCCGTGAGTGTCACGTATTTCCAACCGTCTTTGACGAGCGAGGAATTGATGACATAGCCGGTTCCCTGTACGCGTGTGGAACATCCCAATGCCGTTCTGCCGCGGCTTTCAAAGCGACAGCCGTAAGCAAAGTACAGACCGTACATGGAGGACATTAAATTGGAACCGAAATTTTTGGAGGAACGGAACGATGTAATGACGCATTCGCGGTTGCAGGCAACGAAGGCATCGTTCATCTTTTCAAAATAGTGCTTGTCAAGAATATTGTCTGCGTTAAAGAGGAAAAAACCGTCGTAATTTTGGGTGCCGTAATCCTCGTTGATGCGGTCAAACAGATAGCGGAATGCGTATCCCATCGTGCATTCATTCGGATTGTTGTATTCGTAAACATATGCGGCACCGGTTGCCCGCGCAACCTCGGCGGTACGGTCCGTGCAATTATGCGCAATGACGAAGACATCCAGTTTGTCCTGTGGGTAGTTGCATTTTCGCACACTTTCAATCAATCCCGTAACCACGCTTTCTTCATTTCGCGCGGGGATAATAATTCCGTAACGAAGTTTTTGATCGGTCTTTGGGAATGTTCTTCTTTTGAATAATCCGACAATTCCGAAGAATAAAAAGTGGACTGTCAATAATAGCATAATGCCGTATAGGGATTTTATGATAATGTCAACAATATCTAAATAATTCATTTTCAAACCTCATTTAATAATCAAAAAACAGTGGTGAATCATCTCAGCGGAAATGGAACGACACAATAAAAAAGGAGGAGCGGGGAGACCACGTCCTACACGTGATGGAACGATATTCGGTTTGCCGAACATATCGACGATTGCAAACATACATATTATACCACAGAAGTTCTGAATTGTAAAGGGATTTTTGTATTTTTCTTGAAAAAGTCCAAAATTAAAGATGTTTTGATGAAGAAATCTGTCATATGTGAACATAATATGAAATTTCGATGTTCAAATTAGAATATTTTAGGTTGATTTTGGCTTTTATTTGAAGTTGTCCTGTAACAGGACAACCTTTTTGCAAAAATATTATATCATATATATTGTCCTATGTCAAGACAATTGACGAATTTCGGAGAATTTTATGGCAAGAATTATTGATGGCGAAAAAATGAATTTGGTTGGCGACGGTGTTGCCAAACATCGAAAACGGTTGCATATGAGCCAACAGATGCTCTCCAACAAATTGGAACTGTTGGGTGTTTATGTGTGCCGCGGTTCCGTTTCCAGAATCGAGTCCGGCGAACGGACCGTAACGGATGTGGAATTGTATGCCATTGCCGCAGTGTTGGGCGTGCGGATGGAAGAATTGTTTGACTGTCCTCTTCCGCCGAGGTTTTGAAGCAATCTCAACGTAAAATGTTTCCGGCATCTACGAGAAACCGAACCGAATTCGTTCCGTGCGGTGATGAGCGGTTCAGCGAAAACAGATGCCGAAAAATCGAAAACAGCCGCTCTGTGGTCACGGAGCGGCTGTTGCGTTCGTTTCATTGTTCCAACAGACGTTTTGTTTGCGGAATGCGGAACAGGAGGATGGCGGCTACTGTTGTCAGGATTGTTTCCGGTAACATATAGACACCGTTATAGCAAAGGGAATACAGGACGGGATGATTCACCCATTCCACGCCGAAGGCAACAAATTCCGAGTAGTTTGCCCAGAGCAGGATGCCTGCCAAAAAGTGTGTGAAAAAGCGAAGCAGACAGACCATGGCAATTCCGATGATTTTTCCGGTTGTTCCGTATTTGCGAAAGACACCGGCAAATCCCAAAACGGTAAAGGCAATGATGTAATCCAAGAATAAAGATGCAATCAACATTCCCGGTGTCAGTCCGAAAGAAAAAACTTTTCCCTGCAAGATTTGAAACCAGGAATAGCAGAATGCGGTTCCGAGTCCCCAAGCGGTGCCATGCCGGATGGCTACCAAACAAATGGGTAACATGGAGAGTAGGGTGATGGATCCGTCAAACGGAAGTTCCCAAATTTTGATGTAACTCAAAATGACGGAGAGTGCCAAAAAGACAGCACTTTCGCAAAGTGTGCGAATGTGCGCCGACTTTTTGGATAAGGTTGTTTGTTTCATAGTTCAATCCTCCTTGACAATAAAATTTGACCGCACGAAAATCCCGTGCGGTCAATTGTTTTGTCAAAAAGACAAATGCAAAATCTCCCTACGCCGGTATTATCCGTATCAGGTAAAATGGTTCGGCATTCGCCGTCTCAGCCGTCTCATGGACAGCACCCACGATTTTTATGCGGTTTTTGGTGTTTTATGAAACGCCTATAGTATAACACAAAGACGTCGTTTTGTCAAGCGGTTTTGCAAATTTTTTGCAATCGACAATCAATAATAAAAATAATTGACGGCGACGCGTTTCATGTCGGCAGCTGAAGCATATACCGCCTCGTCTACGGTGATCTTTCCGTAATATGCCGAACATTGTTCATAAAAGACTTCGGAGGTCAAGCCGGAAACAAAATTTTGGAACCAAACCTCGTTTTCTTCCTTCTCATAGGCTTTTTCCGTGTTATCGTATTTCATCACGATATGATAGCCGGAGGAAGAACGGATCTTGATCACTTCACCGGTTTGCATGGTTTCCAATGCTTCGACCAGTGTATCCAAATAGAGGTAGCCTTCCCCGGAGGATGAGTAGTCTATGCCTTTTTGCAAATAGTAGCCGTCGGTATAAGCGGCAACCGCCTCGGCATCGTCTGCTTCTTTTTGAATGGCAGCTTCAAATTCGGCACTTGTTGCATTCTTCAAAGTGTTGTAAAGCAGGTCTGCGCGTGCGTCCAAGGCTTCCAATTCCGATTCCGATTTCGGCTCTGTTTCGTATGCGTCGCCGTTTGCGGTGATCTTATAGGAAGGTGTTCCGTTTTCCTTGTCATATGCGATGTGGCTGTGCGAGCTGTCGGTGTAGTAGATGTTTTCGCCCTTGACCGTTTCCACATATTCGGTTTCCAAATAGCAGACGGAGTTGTCCGAACGGTTATAATAAATGATGTCGCCGTTATCGTCCGTGACATATACATAATTATAGTCGGCAAGGAACAATTGACGGAAATGGACATAGTTCCTTTCCAAATACTCTGCTTTGATATTGTCGCCTAACAAGGAGTAGAGGTGTTTTTGTACGGCTGTGAGTTTGGCTTTGCAGGTATAATGCTCTTTCATCATATCATAGTTGACACCGTAGGCGGAAAGGATGGAGTTGAGTTTTGTTTTGGAACCGTTGCCGTCGGTTTGTACCAGCTCGTTCAAATCGGTTTCAATCTTTTCTTTTTCGGCTTCGGAAAGCGAGAGACCGTAAGCGTCAAACAAGTACTGCGCAATCAGGGTAGATTGACATTCTTTGAGTGCGGCTTCCGTATAATAGTTGTTTAGGGTTTGCAACTGACCGTCAATGGTATCCATACTGTTCCAATAGGCATCCGTTGCTGCCGAATGACCGTTGACCGTTACGCCGGCGGCGACCAAGTTGCCTTTGAGTGCCGAAAGGTAGAGCTGAAAGAGATTGACAGAATAAGAGTATGTCTTGCCGTCTGCTTCCAAAGTCATCAGGGTTGTGGTTGATGCGGCGCAGGACGGAAACAATGCCGCCAGACAGATCACGGCAAGCAGCAACGCCGCAATATGCAAAAGTTTGTTTTTCATAAAGATGTCCTTTCTTGATTTTTGTCGGAAGTATCCATTTTATTATACGAGTTTGCTATTACCGTTTGGTGACGGATCTCCGTATATTTTTCAAATATTTTGTGAAGGAGTGTCAAGACATCATCGTCCTTTTGCAAACGCAGACAGATGTGCGCTTCACCGGACATGACCATGCGTAATCGCCCCGGAAATTGAGCTGAAAGTTCCGACCAAATTTCAAAATCCACCGTTTGCGGTGTGATGTGAATCCCACTGCTGTCCTGGCGAATCGACGTGATCCCGCATTTGACGGCGGCGGAATGGATCAGGGCAATGCGCAAAAGATTTTGCGTGGGACGCGGCGGTTCACCGAAGCGATCCACCAGTTCGTCGGTCATGTCGCTCAGATCTTCCTCCGTGGCGATGAGGGCGATCTTTTTGTACAATGCCATTCGCTGAGCAGGATATGGAACGTATTTTTCCGGTAAGAACGCGTCGAAGTTCAAGGAGACGGTACATTCCGTTTCTTCCTCCGGTGTTTCGCCTTTTTCCTCCAAAACCGCGCGATTGAGCAATTTGATATACAAGTCGTAACCGATGGCATCCAAATGCCCGTGCTGCTGTGCACCCAAAATATTGCCGGCACCGCGGATTTCCATATCCCGCAATGCAATTTTGAATCCCGCGCCGAATTCGGCGTACTCGCGGATCGCCTCCAACCGCTTTTGCGCAATTTCGGGGATGGCTTTGAAAGCGGGATAGGTGAAGTAGGCATAGGCGCGGCGGGAAGAACGTCCGATGCGCCCGCGAATTTGGTGCAGTTGGGACAAACCGAGACGATGGGCATTCTCCACGATGAGGGTATTGGCATTGGGAATATCCACACCTGTTTCGATGATGGTGGTGCAAACGAGAATATCGATTTCTCCCGTCAACATGTGTTCCCAAATTTTTTCCAATTCTTCTTTTTCCATTTTTCCGTGTGCCACAGTGATCCGTGCTTCCGGAATTGCCGTGGACAGTTGTGCGGCAACCGTGTTGATGGATTCCACATTATTGTAGAGGTAAAAGACCTGACCGCCGCGCCGTAATTCCCGCCGAACGGCTTCTTCAATGATCAATCCATCCTTTTCCAATACGTATGTTTGAACGGGCAGGCGATCACCCGGCGCGTCGTCCAAAACGGAAATGTCGCGAATGCCGCCCATTGCCATGTTGAGCGTGCGCGGAATGGGGGTTGCCGAGAGGGAGAGAACATCAACGCCGTCACACAGTTGCTTTAATTTTTCTTTCTGCGCAACGCCGAATCTCTGTTCCTCGTCAATGATGACCAGCCCCAGATCATGAAAACGGATGTCTTTGGAAAGCAGGCGGTGTGTTCCGACGAGAATATCCACCTCGCCGCGTGCCAATCGGCGGATGGTTTGTGCCTGTTGTTTTCCGGTGCGAAAACGGGATAGCATATCCACATTGACGGCAAAGGAACGCATCCGACTGACGATCGTCTGATAGTGTTGCAGAGCCAAGAGTGTGGTGGGAACCAGTAATGCTACCTGTTTTCCTCCCAAAACGGCTTTGTATGCCGCACGCAGTGCAACTTCGGTTTTTCCGTAACCGACATCACCGCACAAAAGGCGGTCCATGGGGATCGCTTTCATCATATCGCCTTTGATTTCGTCGGTGGCTGACAGTTGACTTTCCGTTTCTTCATAGGGAAATGCCTCTTCAAAGGCTTTTTGATAGTTGTCATCGGCAGGGAAAGCATGCCCAGGGCGACGCAATCGCTCGGCGTAAAGACGGATGAGGTCTTTTGCCATATCTTTGACTGCCGCTTTTGCACGGGACGTGGATTTTTTCCAGGTATCGCCCCCCATTTTGGAAAGTTTTACAAGCCCGTCATCGGCATGCGCACCGATGTATTTGGAAACTTTGTCCAGCTGTTCCACGGGGACGAACAATTTATCGGTGCCGGCGTATTGAATGCCCACATAGTCGCGTGTGATGCCATCGCAGGTCAGGGTTTCGATGCCGGTATATTGACCGATTCCGTAAGATTCGTGTACCACGTAGTCGCCGACGTCCAGCTCGGCGTAGGATAGGATACTTTTGGCGTTTTTCTTTTTTCTTTTCCGAATTGTCGTTGCTTTTCCGGAGAGGGATAGGGTTCCGTTGCGTGCATCCGTGGTCGTTGATAAAATCACAAATTTCGGAACGATCAGTTCAAATCCGGAAAGACTGTTTTTCCAAAGGACCGCGATTGTTCCCGCTTGCATGGCGTCGGGGGTATCCGGCTCCGGAACAACAATGAATCCCGCGTCACGCAAGCGATGTTCGGTTGCGACGGCTTCCGTTTCGTTTTCGGTCAGGATCAAACAGCGATAACCGTTTTGAACATATCCGTGCAGATCTTCCCAAAAAAGTTCCTCGTTCTCCGAATAACCGACGGTGTGGCGGGTACGGAAACCGAAAAGACCGGAGAGTTTCTGCAAGCCGAACCCTTGCGCGATGGAATCAATGTGCAGGGAAACATTTTCATCACAAAATTTTTGCCATTCCGAGGAGGATTTGGCATAATCAATGTAGGTTGAAGCAATGGTACCCCCTTCCGATAATTCGGTCATCGTTTGATTCAGGTGCCATTCCGAAGTTTGCAAACGGTCGTTGATTGCATTGGTTCCGCGGATGCAGATCAGGGTACGGGAAGGAAAATAATCCAACAGGGAACAGCGTTCGGGGTAAACGAGAGAAATGTATTTGTCTAAAAAGTGAATATCACCGTTTCCGTTCAATGCCCGTTCAACGGCACTGCGTTCCTTAATCAATTCTTCCAAAACACGTTCATCGTGTGTGGATTTGAATTGTGTTGTCAAAATCTTGTTTAACTGTTGCAAAACATTCGATGTCGGCAACAGTTCCCGCGCCGGCGGGAATGCGGCGTTTTGTACGGATTCTGTCATGCGTTGAGTTTCCGGATCAAACAGTCCCATGCGATCAATTTCATCACCGAAAAATTCAATACGCAACGCATAGGCACCGTTTTTTTGTTCGCCGTCTCCGTTGGTAAAACTTCCGTATGGCGGATATATATCCAAAATTCCGCCTCGCAATGCGAATTGTCCTGGACTGTCGGCAAGATCTGTGCGGGAGTATCCGGCGGCAAGAAGTCGCTCGGTGAGTGTGTGCGGAGAAACGGTCGAAGTTTCTTCCACGTACAATGTGGAATCTTGTAATGTTTTCGGCGGAATCGTGTATCCCAATGCGGCGTCGGGCGTGGTGATGACGGCATCATAGTCACCGTTTTGCAGTCCGGACAATACGCGAAGCCTCTCATGCTCGTATTCATGGGAGGCGGTAATATTGTAAAAAGTCAGATCGCGTGCCATATAGAAAGCGGTGCGAATCCCGCTCCGTTCCAACACGCCGGACAAACGAACACAATCTTTTTCTTCTGGGCAGATCAGCAGGGCAGGGGAGGTTTTGCGAATGCGAGCGGTATCTTCGATGACGGAGATCAAAAATGCGTCGGCGGCACCGTCACAAAGACCGTTTGCAAGAAGCGGCAGAGGCTTTCCACGGAAGGTTTGTTCCACCGTTCGCAAAAGTTGACCATATTCCGGATCACTGCGGATACATTGCGTAAGAATGCTCATACGGTTGTTTCATTCCATTCTTCAAGATTTTTTCAATGTTGTTGCGGGCGATAGGAATTGCACGTTTGTTGTGCACCGTCCAGATTGCCGTCAAGAATTTGTTTAATCCCGTTGCAGATGCAATCGAAGGAGTCGAACAATGCCGCTTGCTCCGGTTTGGAAAAATCGGAAAGTACCCATGCGGCAAGGTCATAGTCCGGATGCGGCTTTTCTCCGACGCCGATGCGTACACGCGGAAACTCCTCGGAACCGAGATGGGAAATGATGTCTTTCAGTCCGTTATGACCGCCGGCACTGCCTTTACGCCGCACGCGCAGTTTGCCCGGAGATTGTGTGATGTCGTCCGAGAGTACCAGAACCCGTTCCGGGGGAATCTTGTAAAAGGCTGCGGCTTCACCGACCGCTGTTCCGGAGGCGTTCATCCATGTTTGCGGTTTCATCAGAAGAACATGCCGGGTACCGATGACGGCATCGGTACAAAGTGCATGAAACTTTGTGCGATCAATGCGGACACCGATCGAACGCGCCAAATGATCCAGTGCCAAAAAGCCGGCATTGTGTCGGGTATTTTCGTATTTGTCGCCGGGGTTTCCCAATCCGACAATTAACCAAGAGATCGGTTCGGTCGGTTGTATCTCTTTTTTTTCAATTCGGTTGAATAGATCAAAAATGTTTGCCATTTGTCTTCCTCTTCCTTTTGAGAGCGGTTTGCTCTTGGCGTTCAAAAACAAAAAACGCAAAAGCGCCCGATCGTCAGGCGATCCGCCGCTCATTTTATAACTCCTCATATTATACAATAAGTTTTTCGGAGTGTCAAACTTTTTTTGTGCGTTTTTTTGCTTGTTCACAGAATGTTTACACTTTTGATTGCCTTTTCGGATGGCAACCTATGGAAAAAAGGGAAAAAATGTGGTATAATAAAGCGTAATGCGAAAGTCGATGGGTGCCGACGCTTTTTTTCTGTACCCAAACGCGACGTGCCAAAACTCAAATTTATATAAAACGGAGGATTATCCAACATGGCAAAGAAGTATTGCTATCTGTTTTCCGAGGGCGACGCATCCATGCGTGAGCTGCTTGGCGGTAAAGGCGCAAACCTTGCCGAAATGACCAACATCGGTCTC
>CAZUYA010000046.1:0-14912 GCA_964624685.1 uncultured Ruminococcus sp.
ACGTTATCAGCTATCCTGTCCTGTGAAGCCCGGACTTTCCTCACGGTAATACCTTTCGGCACCATACCGCGCGACCGTCCGACAAAGCTGTAGTTATATTATACCTTAAAAATTCGAATTTGTCAAGCCCGTTTTTTCGTCAACGAATCAATCAATCCTCCACACGTTCGCCCAGAATCGTGCGGTATTTTTGATAGAAGGCTTCAAAGCAATCGTTATCCAATGCCTCGCGAATCTTGCGTGTCAAATTGTTGTAGAAATACAGGTTATGCGTCACAGCCAACGTCATGCCGACCGTCTCCTTTGCTTTCAGGAGATGGCGGATATAGGCACGACTGTAATGCTTGCAGGCAGTACATTCGCATCCCTCATCAATCGGACGGTCGTCCAATGCGTACTTTTCATTCGTCAAGTTCATTTTTCCGTGCCATGTGAATACGTTGCCGTGCCGTGCATTACGTGTCGGCATCACGCAATCAAAGAAATCGACACCGTAATGGATCGCTTCCAAAATATTGCACGGCGTTCCAACACCCATCAGATAACGAGGTTTCTCTTTGGGCATGTACGGTTCCACTGCGTCAATAATGCGGTACATTTCACTTGTTTCCTCACCGACGGCAAGACCGCCGATGGCGTATCCTTCACATGGAATTTCGGAGATCATCTTCATGTGTTCGATGCGAAGATCTTCATAGGTGCCGCCTTGATTGATGCCGAACAACATCTGTTCCCGATTGATGGTATCCGGCAAAGCATTGAGCCGATCCAATTCGGTACGGCACCGCTGTAACCAGCGGCAGGTACGCTCCATACTCTGTTTGCAATACTCGTAAGGAGACGGATTTTCAATGCACTCGTCAAACGCCATGGCAATGGTAGAGGCGAGGTGCGATTGAATCTGCATACTTTCTTCCGGTCCCATAAAAATCGCACTGCCGTCCAAATGAGAACGAAAATGAACCCCTTCCTCCGTAATCTTACGAAGTTTGGAAAGCGAAAACACCTGGAATCCGCCACTGTCGGTCAAAACGGGACCGTCCCAATTCATAAACTTTCGCAATCCACCCAACTGATAGATGAGACCGTCCCCCGGTCGTAAATGCAAATGATAGGTGTTGGAAAGCTCGACCTGACAATCAATCTTTCGCAATTCCATGGTATTGATACCGCCTTTGATTGCACCGCAGGTTCCCACGTTCATAAACACGGGCGTTTGAATATCGCCGTGTACCGTGTGCAAAACGCCGCGCCGCGCCCGTCGGTCGGTCTTGAGAAGTTCAAATTTTGTAATTGACATGATAAAAATCCTTTCCGAATGTGAGAATACAGCTCACACCTTAACTAATCTATATCCGAACGGTCGCCGCAGATCAGGCGGTGCCGAAGGATTCTTGTCGAACCGTTCAAAAGCCAAGTCGGTCAAACTGTTTATCCAATGCGTGATGTGAGATTTCCATTGCCACGGGGCGTCCGTGCGGGCAAAAGGTGATACTCGGTATCTCCATCAATTTGGACACAATCCATTCAATATGCTCATCGGCATAGGTTCTGCCCGCTTTGATCGCCGCCTTGCACGCTGCTTGGTACAGTGCCTTTTCAAAAATAATGTCATGTGTCAATTGGACGCTTCCCGTTGCATTGAGAATCCGCCCTGCCATCGTTTGCAACATATCGGCGACGGCATGTGTTTCAATTCCTTCCGGAATCGCTTCCGCCGCAACGGTATTTCGTGCAAATTGCAAAGTAAAACCAACCAACCGCAACTCCTCGGAATACTCGCGCAACGCATCCACTTCTCCGCTTGTCATCATCACTTCAATTGGAAGCATCAACAATTGAGAACACACTTCCGTATTTTTCAAACCCGCCTTGAGTTGTTCAAACAGAATCCGCTCATGCGCCGCATGTTTATCGACCACCAACAACTTATCCTCACATTCCACCAGAACATAGGAACGAAATACTTCTCCGACAATGCGCCAAGTACGTTCGGGAGAGGCGGAAACTTCAGTGTCGGTTGGATTCAAAAGTGTCGAAGAGGACGGCTTCTCGGCTTTCTGCGCGGTCGAAAACGGTTCCGACGCCGCAATCGTCGCCACAGGAGGATCAGCCGATGGCTCCATACATGCCTTGACGGTCGATTGTGAGTTTGAAAAAGCCTCAACAGATCGTTCGGCATCTATCGACTTTGGCATCGCATCGCCGACACATTCGACATCCGTCACATTCGTTCCGTTTGGAAAGACGTTGACCGCCTCCTCGGATTGTTGCGGTACGAATCCATCATCGGATGTTGGAGCAGTCGGCAAAATGCTCTCTCGTTTTTGCGACACGGATGTGGTTGTAGCCACAGTCACCGACTGTTGCGGCTCGATCAATTGCCGTTCGACCGTCCGATACTGCGGTTGCGGTTGCATCCTGCCGTCCGGATCATACACGGAACGTTTCTCTGCAACGGGAACGGAAGAATCGGACAATCTTCCCAAAAATGAGCCACTCCCATACCCTCTTTTGGTCTGGCGGGATGAAAAATTCAAATTGACCGACGGGCGGGTAGCATTATTTTCCAATGCAGTCCGTACCGTGTAATACACCGCCTCAAACACCGCCTTTTCGTTGGAAAACTTCACTTCCAATTTTGCCGGATGAACGTTGACATCCACCCGTGCAGGATTGATTTGCACATACAATACACAGCAAGGAAATTTTTCCGGCGGCATGTAGGAAGTATAGGCTTGTTCCAATGCAGCCATGACCGTTTTGCTTTTGACATATCTGCCATTGATAAAAAAGTTTTGATAACTGCGATTTGCCTTAAAATTGTCACTTCTTCCGATGTATCCTTTGATTTCGATTCCATCGGTATCGCTTTGTATTTCAATCAACCGCGAAGCAAATTCTTTTCCGAATACGGCATAGATCGTATGTTGCAAATGACCGTCGCCGGCAGTCTCCAATTTGGAGTGTCCGTCGATAATGAGGTGAAAAGCGATTTTCGGATTGGAAAGTGCCAATTTTTCAACATTGACCGTAACCGCCATACTCTCGGTCACGTCTTTCTTCAAAAATTTTCGGCGCGCCGGAACATTGGCAAATAAATTTTCGACAATCACCGTGGTTCCGGTCGAGCATCCCTGCTCCCGCACACCGACAATCTCACCGCCGTGCGCCTCCAAAACCGCGCCATACTGTGCTTCAGCTGTTTTGGAAATGATCCGCACATCCGAAACGGAAGCAATGGCAGCAAGTGCTTCCCCGCGAAAACCTAACGTTTGAATCCCATCCAGATCGGAAGCAACTCGTATTTTACTGGTCGCATGACGGCGAATGGCAATCGGCAATTCTTCCGCGGTCATACCGCAACCGTTATCGCTGACACGCATAAAAGTCACACCGCCGTTTTGAATTTCGACCGTGATACGATCGGCACCCGCATCTACGGCATTCTCCATCAGCTCTTTCACAACAGATGCCGGTCGATCCACAACTTCACCTGCCGCAATCAAATTTGCCACCGCAAACGGTAAAACATTGATCCTTCCCATCCGTGATCCCCTCCTTTCCCATCATTGTGCCAATCGTTCTAAACCGATTGGCAATCACAATCGCTTTTTCAAATCAAACAGGAACGACATACATTCAAACGGTGACAACGTATTCAAATCCACCGCTTTCAGTTCGGCAACGATCTGTTCATTGATGCAATCGTCCACGGAAATCAAAGAATCATCGCGTACCGACTCTTTTTTCTTTCCTTTTCCGCCCGTATCACTTTCTGCCACGGCACGGGAGGTCTCCTCCACGGATGCCAAAATTTCCCGCGCACGCCGAATAACTTCATTCGGCAGTCCCGCCAATTTGGCAACTTCGATCCCGTAACTGTCATCGGTCGAGCCGCGCACGATTTTGCGCAAGAAAGTAACACTGTCGCCCCGCTTTTTTGCCGCCACATTGTAATTGACAATTCCGTCAAATTCCGATTCCATTGCGGTCAATTCATGATAGTGTGTTGCGAATAACGTTTTTGCGCCGATCTTGCGGCTGTTGGTATATTCCACAATGGCACGTGCGATGCTCATCCCGTCAAAAGTTGATGTCCCGCGACCGACTTCATCGTAAATGATTAAGCTTCGCCGTGTGGCATTTTTCAAGATATACGACACCTCGTTCATCTCCAACATAAACGTGGACTGTCCGGAAGCAAGATCATCCGATGCCCCGACACGGGTAAAAACTTTATCCACAATGCCGATCGTTGCTTCGGAGGCCGGAACGAATGAGCCGATCTGTGCCATCACCGTGATCAACGCAACTTGACGCATGTATGTGGATTTTCCTGCCATGTTCGGTCCGGTAATCAGCATCAAGCGATTTTTGTCGGTATCCAAAAAAGCATCGTTCGGTACAAAATAGGTATCTTTGACAAATTGCTCTACAACCGGATGTCTGCCATCCTTGATCGAGATTACATCCTCCTGCGTAATTTCCGGACGCACGTATTGATTCTTGGATGCAACGGTTGCCAAAGAAAGGTACGTATCCAATTCCGCCAACAAAGTTGCCGTTTTTTGCAATCGCGTACTCTGTTCAGCCACATAAGAACGAACTTCTTGGAACAACTCGTATTCCAACGTACAAATTCTGTCCGACGCGCCGAGAATGGTTGCCTCCATCTTCTTCAGCTCATCCGTAATATATCGCTCGCCATTCGCCAACGTTTGTTTGCGAATATAGTGCGGGGGAACCTGATCCATAAAAGATTTTGAGACTTCGATGTAGTAGCCGAACACCTTGTTGTATCCGATTCGCAACGTGCGGATTCCCGTCTTTTCACGTTCCTGTTCGGCAACTTTCTCCAACCACCCCTTGCCGTCTTTCATTACGGCGTGCAACTGATCCAATTCGGCATTGTAACCGGATGCTATAATACCGCCTTCCCGCAAAGAGATTGGCGGTTCTTCCACAATCGACGCAACAATTTTTTCGTACACATCCTGCAAATCATCCGTTTCTTCAAAAATATGAAACAGACGTTCGCTTTTACAATCGGCAAGTAAACGTTTGATTTCCGGTAACACCGCCGCCGTATTGGCAACGGCGCGCAGATCCCGCCCGTTTGCATTCCCGTAAACAATGCGGGTAGTCAACCGCTCCAAGTCCAGTACATGAGAAAGAACTTCACTCAATTCCTCCCGCAAAATAAAGTTCTCGAACAGCTCCTCGACGGCACCTTGACGTCGGACAATGGCATGGCGATTCACCAAAGGATGTTCCACCCATTTTCGCAACATTCGCGCCCCTGCCGCCGTGCGTGTTTTATCCAATACCCACAACAGCGTCCCCCGCTTTTCCTTGTTGCGCATGGATTCGGTCAATTCCAAATTGCGCCGCGTATTGCTTTCCATTTCCAAATACTGTCCGTCGGAATAGACATTCAATTTACCGATGTAAGAAAGATCGCGCATTTGCGTATCCTGTAAATAGCTCAACAATGCACCGACGGCAGAAATTAAGGGACGATTTTGCAAATCTTCCTGCCGGACACCGTTTTCACCGAATTGTGCCAAAACACGCGCTCGTGCGGCATCAAATTCAAATCGTTCAGCTTGTCCGTCCGTAATCATCAAATTTTTATATGCCGCCAGGAAATCGCCGACTTCCCCCAGATCCGCTCGCGTGGAATTGCAAATGACCTCGCGTGGCGCATAAGTCCCAATCTCGGTTTTTAAGCGCACATCGGAATTATCCCCGTCAAAAGTAGTGGCATACAGCTCGGCGGTAGAGGCATCGGCAAAACAAATGCCGTAGGAAAAACCGTCTCGACAGATCGCGCAAAGATAGTTATTCTTTTGTTCGGTCAAAAAATCAGCCTCAATCAAAGTCCCCGGCGTCACAACACGAATGACCTCACGCCGAACCAATCCCTTGGCTTGTGAGGGATCCTCCGTTTGCTCACAAATAGCGACCTTATAACCCTTTTCGATCAATTTTCCGATATAGACTTCGGAGGCATGAAACGGAACTCCGCACATCGGTGCACGTTCCGCTTCCCCGCAATCCCGCCCGGTCAACGTTAACTCCAACTCGCGGGAGGCGATCACCGCATCATCAAAAAACATCTCGTAAAAATCGCCGAGACGATAGAACAGCAAATAATCTTTATATTGATTTTTAATCTCAAAATATTGCTCCATCATCGGAGTCATGACGATCACTCTCCCATATTTTTTATCATTTCAAAATTCAATTTATCGAAACGGCAATCTTGCGGATGTCAATGACACCCACCGCACGTCCTGCAATCATGCGTGCAGCCGGAAGGTTCTTCCCCCGTAATTTGCGTCATAATGGTTTGATTGACCGCATTCATCAATTCGTTGACTTCAGACTGTGCTCGATTGAGTTCGGCAAAAACAGGATGCTCGGAAATTTGCCGATACAACACGTCGATCCGATTTTGAATGCTCTCGATCATCTGCAGATCTCTGTCCTCTTGTGCCACCGCACGTTGCATTGCCTTTTGTTGAACATCATATTCCACCATATATTTTTTCAAATCGGGATCTTCTTCGTATGCATGCTTTGCATCTTCCAATGCGATCAACCGTGCATCTGCTTTCAATTTGTTTCCAAGTTCTGCCGCAAGTTCAAAAATTTCCATTGTTATTTTCTCCTTCATGAATCCTAAATCGCTTATTTTTAGAATAAGACTAAATTTTAATATAAAATTGATTTGCCGATTTTTTTCCGTACAATGCAAAAGCATCGGCACGCTCTGCAACCACGGTCACAAAACGTCCGGTATCCTCCGGTGTTCCTTCAAAGAAAACAATTTTGTTGCCGTCTGTCCGACCGGAATACAGAGTTGCATTGTTTTTACTGACACCATCACATAAAACGCGCAAGGGTTTCCCCAACAGGGCTTGATTGTTTTCTGTACCGATGGCATTTTGCAGTTCCAACAAACGATCAAACCGTTCGTTTTGAACGGCACGCGGCAGTTGCTCCAATTCGGCGGCAGGCGTCCCCTTCCGCGGTGAATAAATAAAAGAATACAACATATCGAACCGTACCTGGCGCAACATCTCCAACGTCCCTTCAAAATCCTCGTCGGTCTCTCCCGGAAAACCGACGATAATATCGGAGGTCAATGTCACATCCGGAATTCGTTCCCGCATATACTTCACAATTTCCAAGTACCGTGCTGTATCATAGCGACGATTCATCGCCTTTAGAATCCGATCACTGCCGGACTGCATCGGCAAATGGAACTGATGGGCAATATGCTTGGAAGATGCCATCACATCAATCAATTTTCGACTTGCATCCTTCGGATGGCTCGTCATAAAACGAAGCACATACTCCCCCTCGATTTGATCCAATTCAGCTAACAGATCGGCAAAATCGTATCCGGCATCGCTGTCTTTGGCATAGGAATTGACATTTTGCCCCAACAAGGTAATGTCTTTGTACCCCTCGGACACCAAAGCGCGTACTTCCTTCACAATCTCTTCCGGCTTTCGGCTCCGCTCACGTCCCCGTACATAAGGAACAATGCAATAAGAACAAAAATTATTGCACCCGTACATAATGGACACCCATGCACGATACCGACTCTCCCGACGCACGGGTAACCCTTCAGCCACCGTATCATCCGTTTCATCGGCACAAAACAATCGTTTTCCTTTTTCCGTTTTTTTGCAAAGCAACTGCGGAAACCGATGTAAAGAGGAGGTTCCGAAAACAAGATCCACGTAAGGATAACGCATCTTCAATTCCGTTTTACGATGTTCCTGCACCACCATACACCCGCAAACACCGATGATCAATTCCGGATTTTTTGCCTTGAGATGTTTATACTGCCCCACAATGGAAAGTGCTTTTTGTTCGGCATGTTCACGAATCGCACACGTATTAACCAAAATCAACTCTGCCGACTCCGGTTGCTGAACCGTTTCATACCCCATGGCTTCACACAATCCCGCCAATTTTTCACTGTCAGCTTCATTTTGCTGACATCCAAACGTTAAAACAAACGCACCGCGCCGCCGACCGTGTTCCGATGCCCACCGATCGTTATTCATGCGCATGCGTTCAATTGATTCCGTCTGCAACCGGTCTTCTTCCAAAGAAAGATTCTTTTGATTTTCCATTTGATCCCAACCTTATTCTTTCATCACGAACTGATTTTCACCGATTCTATTATTATACAGGAAAAGGCGAAAAAAGTCAAGTCAAAACCCATGAAGAATGTAAAAAGTTCACCGTTCGACCTTTGAACGGATACGAGCTTCCCCTCGCTTTTTTTGTCGCTCGATCAAAACAGTCGAAAACATTCGCGTGACCGCCGACATCAACACAATGCCTAAAGCCAAAGCGGCCGCAACCTCCAATGTCAGTTTCCCATTCTCCCAAAAATGCTCACGATCTCCCTCAAAGATCGCCGCCATCGTATAGTACAGCGTACCTCCCGGAATCAAAGGAATCAAAGAGGTCATCAAAAAAGTGGTCGTAGGAGTTTTCAAGCACCGTGCCATTCCTTCGGAATAACCGGTCATTAAAACAGCCACCAAAAAGCAACGGATCGGTTCATCGGTAACCCAAAACTTCAATGCAACAAAAATTGCCAATGCCAAAAAACCGCCCAATGCCGCAAACAGCAATTTCTTACCGCGGGTATGGAAACATCCCGCATACCCCAAGGCACCGAAAAAAGCAGTTACGATTTGTATCACTTCTGATTGCGTCACACCCATCTTAAAATCCTCCGAGAATCAGTACAGACAAAAAATATCCGGCACCGATCGCCAATGCCGTCAACACCGCCTCAATCATGCGCAACAGACCGGCAACACTGTCCCCGATCAACAAATCCCGTAACGCATTGGTCAACCCAACCCCCGGAATCAACAACATAATATTTCCGATAATCAGTTGATCCACTCCGCACATCGGAAACAACCGTTGCACACCGAAAGCTAAAATACATGCAAAAAAAGAACAGATCAATTTTGAAAAGATCTTATTCATGTGCATGAAATCTGTAAAAAAGATCATCTGTTTGACCACAACGCCGATCACACCGGAAGCCGCGGCATCCTTCCATGTTCCGCCGAAAAACAAAGTAAAAGAAGCGGCGATCATCGCACAAAACACACATTCCAACCAAAACGGATACGGTCGGCATTTCAGAATGCTTGAATATGAATTCCGAATTTCTTCAACCGACAACCGCTCGGAACAAATTTGACGCGAAAGCGCATTCAGTCGGTGTAATCGCTCCAAATCGGTGCCGCTCCCCTGTATCCGGCGGGTTTGTGTAAAAGGCTCTCCGTCTGACGGATATGCGGTCACGATCATAACACCGGTGATAACAAATACATCACTTCGTTTGCATCCGATCGCCAAACACATTCTGGAAATACTGTCCTCCACACGGTGAACTTCGGCACCGCACAACAGCATTTGTTCGCCGATATCCATCACACAATTGAACAAAGCCTCCATGATCCAATTCACAACCTCCGAAAAAGCAACAGATTTGTGTCTTATTATATCATTTTTTCGCTTCATTTGCAATAGATAAAATCAAAATAAAAAACAGACCCGAATCCAGGTAAAAAACTTTTCGGCATTCTGCCAAGAATTCTTGACTTTCCAAACATTTTATGATATACTGGAAGCAATAAAAGAACGAAAAAACGGACAGCTCTTCCAAACAAAAAGGGGATGTTAAATATGAAAAAAAATTTAAGAAGCATGATTGAACAATATGAGGAAAGCACACCGGAATGCCTGGTGGATATGAATCAATACGATTTGATCGAAAACTCCGGCATGATGCCCGATCTGACACATAAAAAAAGCGCGCACATGACAGCGGCGTGGCACATGGAACAGCAACCGCACGTCTCTGTTCCGATGGGCGGCTCCGACCTGACAGGCTACCGTTACTTGACTTTTTCGGTATTTTCCGTCGGAGGAAGCGGTGCTTCTTTTCGCTTAACATTTGATAACAGTATGAACGGAAACGGCAAAAACGGATATACCTGTACATTGTATGTAACCAAAGACGGTTGGAACGATTTCCGCATCGAGCTCCCATTTTTGCACGGAATCCGCGATCCGCAAGGATGGAATCAGATCGGCAGCATCACCTTGGATGCCATAGCAGGCTTCAAACCGCAAACCGTACTTTACATAGACAGTCTCTACCTGCGCCAAACATTTGCGGCACCGTTGTATGCCAAAATGCCGGAATTGAAAGGGGCAGCTCTGTTCTCAAAAACCGGAAGCTTTTCGATCATAGACCGCAAACGAATCGTCAATTCGCCGGACGGAACGGAGGCAAAACCGTTTGAAGAAGACGGCACGCTTTGGCTTCCGATGGCACCCGTAGCGGCGGGGATTGCCCATTCCGCCGTAGTGGATACGCATGCACTGACGCTAACCTTCAGTTATCGACGCAAAAAATATTGCTTCGCCGCCGAGTCCGATCACATGACGGTCAACGGAGAAGAGCACGCTTTGGGATTTTGCCCGAAAGCACGCGGCGGAACGCTCTTCTTTCCCGCTGATTTTGTACGTGATTTCTTCCGTTGGAGACAACTGTTTACCGATTCGATGGGTTTGATCGTACTTTCCAATCGACGGAATATTTTCCAATCTCCGCGCGATACACGCATCATTTGGGATCTGATTGCCGATTTAACATTCCAACGTCCAAACGGCACGCGGATATTGAATGACCTCCATCACCGATTTCCGAATGCCACTCGCGGTCGCCTATTGTTCAGTTATGACGAACTAATGCAGTTGCGCCGTGATGCAAAAGCGGATGGCGCACTCAAAACTTACGTCCAAGCGCTGAAAGAACAATACGGTCCCGCCTCCGACGCATTTCGTGAACCGCCGATTGCAGTCACCCCCACCCGTGATGCCGGAAAACTAACCGAAGATCTCTCCCACACAGCCGATAAACTCATTGCTTTTGCCACTTTATATCGCGTGACGGGGGATAAGCAATATTGTGAACGTACCGCCGTTGAATGCGAGGCATTGGCAGAGTTTTCAGATTGGAATACACAATCCATGTCCTGTGTCGGCACCGTTTCCATGGCAATGGCAATTGCTTATGACTGGTGTCATCACATGTGGAGTGAAAGCCGTAAAGCAATTACCGAACGAGCAATGTTACGAAACGGCATGCGCGTCGGATTGGATTGTTATGACGGAAAGCGACGGATGTGGATCAGCGGCGGAACCGCCTCTGCGGTAACAAACGCCGGAATGCTCGCCATGGCATTGACATTGGCAGATGTTTACCCGGAAACATCCCTCAAATTGCTTGATCGAATTCTTCGCAATATTGAGCCTTGCTTTGCCGCCTATGCGCCGGACGGCGGTTATTCCGAAGGCGTTGCGGCTTGGGAAAAAAGCGTCCGTGCACTCGCCCTGACCATCGCCATGTTGCAAAAAGCATGCGGCAGTGATTACGGTCTGTTCTCGGCTCCCGGCTTTGCCGCCACCGCCTATTTCCCGATCTGCACGGAAACCGCCAACGGCATGTGGAACTATCACAACAGTGCGGCAGTTCCAACGGATACTTCCATGGCATTTTGGTTCTCCCGTCAGACTGGGGATGCCATTCCGGCATGGATCCGCCGCCAACAACTGCTTGCCAATCAAAAGAAGGTACATCCGTTCGACATCCTGTTCTATACCCTCGTGGATGATTCTTTGACTCCGCAACTGCCTTTGGATGCCGTTTTCCGAAAAGCGGGATTGGCAATCATGCGTTCCGGTTGGGGCGATCATGATCTTTTTGTCGGTCTGCACGGAGGTTCCAATGCCGAGGTCAACGGCGATCTGGATGCCGGAAGCATCCTGCTCGACTGCGGCGGTGTCAGATTTTTTGCAGAAACCGGTGGAATCGATTCCCTTTCCCTCCTGTTGCGCCGTCGCGCCGTCGGTCAAAATACGATCGTCATCAATCCGACAGAGGAGCCGACTCCGGATCAAACGCCGACCGCAACGGCAGAATTAACGGAAATGCGCAGCAATTCCGAACGCGCATATGCGGTTGTCGACATGACTTCTACCAACGACGCATTTCTCCGCGCAAAGCGAGGCGTTCTTTTGACCGATCGACGCACTACGGTCGTCATACAAGATGAACTCGTCCTGAAGGCAGAAAGCATTCTGTGTTGGACGGTCTATACGCCTGCCGCCGTCACATTGTACGGAGGCGGAAAATATGCCAAATTGGAAAAAGACGGACAAATTCTGCTCTGTAAGATCGGAGGACTCGGACAGGCGCATTTCAACGTCGAATCGGTTGCAAACAGTGATCTTTCCCGTTTGACCATTCGTGTTACTGTCAAAGAGCGTGCGCGGTTGTCGGTTGCATGCCGTCTGCTCTCCGAAGGAGAATCAATCCGTCAAAAGCTGTATGAATCCACTCCCATCAGCACCTGGGGAGAATAATCGCATTCCGTCTTTGTTGCAACAATGACCGTTTATTTTTTCCAGCCGATCCAATGATCGGCAATATACAAACTGCCCCTTTCGGGCATGTCAAAATCGCTGTCAAATCGTATGACCGTGATCGACATGCCTTGAAAGGGGCCTTATGTTGAAGCAATCTTCCCGCAGACAAACAATTTATACATTCCCGCTGCTCGATGGCTTCAAAACGGAATCAACCGGATTCCATGCAAATTGCTTTTTCACAATGTTCATCAATTCCTCACCGGTTTCTTGCCGTCCGCCGTCCAACCATGCTTTCAAAACGCTGATCGTTACACCGGTACGAATCGCCATAAAATACCGTGCACCGACTGCATCCAATCCAGGAAGCGAACCGTAGGATTGCTCCAACAGTTTGGCATTTTTCATATGACAGGCATAGATGACATCCTGACGATTGATGTCTATGAGCAATTTCAAAATATCGCTGTGCTCCGTCCAATAGGTAAAATAGCCTTGCATCAAATCCGATTCATCGGGGCATTCCGTCGGTTGATGGAAATGCAACGCTTGTCGAAAGCAAAGATCGCACCGCCAATACAGAATATCCGATAAATTGTCAAAGCAACGGTAAATGGTCGTTCTTGCCACACCGGAATATTTTTGCACATCCGATACGGTGACTCGATCAAACGATTTCTTTTCCAAACATCGTAACAATCCCTCGTATATCAAATTGGCAGATCGTACAGCTCGTTTGTCATTGCCGATGTGATACATTTTCGTCTCTTGCCTCCCTATATTGACTCAAATAACCATCCCCCCAAGTATAACCGTAAGGAGTGGTTTCGCTTTTCAAAAGTTTTTCCGGCACCTTCAGCGAAATACCGCCCAATAGGATGCCGCACAAAACGGCAAGTATAAATTCCAAAGCAGTCGGTGCAGACGAACCTCGAAAAGAAACAACAATCCCAACGGCAATGGGAATATATCCGATGAGCACGGTTCCCATTCCGGGACTGTAAATCGTCCTTTTTCCTTGATTCTTAAACAGACGACGCAGATAAATACCGCCTGAAAAATGACCGAACACTTCGGCACCACACAAAAAAAGTTGCATCACACAAAAAAACGAATTCGCACCGACGCTCAACACGATACATCCAAATAAAACTCCGATGAGGTTTGTAAACATATCACTCATTTGATTCATGGGATAGCGATCCGGATATTTTGAGTTTGCCATGAGATTATACATCGTATGGAAACCACCAGGAAAATACCATTCCTCCAACACGTGTATCGGCAACAAGGCAGTTGCAAAAGCAAACAATTTTTGCTGTAAATCCCATTCCCGCCATTTGCATATAGTCGTACCAATGATGATACCGCTGACCAAAATCATCATATATAGCCATATGGCAAGCCAAATTTTTCCTGTTTTTTTCACAAAGATCTCCTTTCATCGTTTCGCTACAACCTTTTCGGATTCTGTAGCACTTTTTCTCAAACTATTGTATCACATCTTCATTTATGATACAATAGTTTCGCAAAAACAAATTGTAAAAAAAAGGAGAATTTTTTATGGAAACGATCTTACAAGCTTGGCTGTCCGTTTGGCTCTACGGAATGACAGCCATCGGAATTGTACTGGGAATCTGCATTTGGAAAAACAGAAAGAGCTGGTCTGCATGCAATATTCTTTGCACTTTGGCAATCATCGTTTTGATCCTGCATGTGTTAGAAGAATGGGTATTTCCGGGAGGACTGCATTATTCCTACAATCTCTCCCACGGTTCAACACTGTTAAGTAAATATCCGATGAATCGGCTGACGGATATGATCACCAATTTCGGTGCCGTCGTAATCGGCTGCATCGTACTTAAAATATGGGGATTCCGCAAACCTGCCGGTGTTGCGGTCATGCTCTTTTCAGCATTTGAAGTGGTAATCCACATCACCATCGGCATTCAGGACATGCAGATCTTCCGTGCATACGGCATGAACACATTATACTCCCCCGGTCTGGTTACATCTTTGTTTGGTTTTTTGCCCTTGTGTGTCGGACTTGCAATCCACTTATTCAAGCGAAAGGAAAACCGTCCGAGCCTCCTTCAATGGATCATGGCACTCGTTGCAACGGCAATGTTCAGTTTTCTGCTCATCAATCTGCCGGAGGCGGTGCTTGGCAAAGAGGACTGCCCATATGAGTTTACAAACCGCGGCTACTATGAGCAGTTTGGCGAACAGTATGAACAGGACAACGGACTTGAATATTTTCACTCGGATGCCGTGAAGGACGATGAAGGATAAATTCCTTTGTAAAACAGTAATTATGAAAAGTCTGTGAAAACAACTGCTTTCAAGGAACGGCGCGATGCGCCGCGTTTTTATTGTATGTGCAGTGAATTTTTTCTAACCTCAAATGATAGATTTGCTTC
>CAZUYA010000047.1:0-6704 GCA_964624685.1 uncultured Ruminococcus sp.
AAATGCACCGCCGCAGATAAACAGAATGTTTTGCGTATTGATTTGGATAAACTCCTGATTGGGATGCTTTCTTCCGCCCTGCGGAGGAACATTGGAAACCGTTCCCTCCAAAATTTTGAGCAATGCCTGTTGCACGCCCTCACCGGAAACGTCTCTTGTGATGGATCGATTTTCGCTCTTGCGGGCGATTTTGTCGATTTCATCAATATAGATGATCCCGCGTTCCGCCAACTCAATATCATAGTCGGCAGCTTGAATCAATCGTAACAGAATATTTTCCACATCCTCACCGACGTAACCGGCTTCGGTCAAAGTCGTTGCATCTGCAATTGCAAACGGAACTTTGAGCGTTTTTGCAAGCGTCTGTGCCAAATAAGTTTTTCCGACACCGGTGGGACCGATCAAAAGGACATTGCTTTTTTGAATCTCGACTTCATTTTCGGCGGTCGCTTCGGTGGATTGTTCGGCTTTCTTCTTTCCTTTACGCGGCGGTTTGTTTTGATTCAAAGTCAAAATTCGTTTGTAGTGATTATAGACCGCCACCGACAAAGCAATTTTTGCCGCATCCTGTCCGATAACATATTGGTCGAGTGTTTCTTTGATCTCCATGGGACGGGGCAATTCGGATAGGGAAAGCGTATCCGTCAATTTTGCAGACGGCTCCAGTACGGTTTCCGAAATCAGCTCATTGCACGCCTCCACACAATAGTCACAAATATAAACGCCTGTCGGTGATGGAATCAAAAAGTTTGCCTGATGTTCGTTTCTTCCGCAAAAAGAACAATGCCGCAATTTTTGATCGTTTGAGTTTGTTTTGTTTGCCATGAACGACGGGATCCTTTCTGATATTAAAAATGCTTTGTAAGAATTTTGTCAACCAAACCGTATTCCACAGCTTCTTGAGCAGTCATATAATTATCACGATCGGTATCACGCTCGATGACTTCCAAAGGTTTTCCGGTGTTTTCGGAAAGAATTTGATTGAGGGTTGCTTTCACGCGCAAAATCTGTTTTGCCTGAATTTCGATCTCGGTCGCCTGACCGCGCGCGCCCCCCAAAGGTTGATGAATCATAATCTCACTGTGGGGCAAAGCAATTCTTTTTCCTTTGGTTCCGGAAGAAAGCAGAAACGCTCCCATGCTGGCAGCCATACCGATACAGATCGTCGAAACGTCGCATTTGATAAATTGCATGGTGTCATAAATTGCCATACCGGCTGTTACGGAACCGCCGGGAGAGTTGATATAAAAGCAAATATCTTTATCCGGATCCTGTGCTTCCAAAAACAGCATTTGCGCCACAACGAGGGAAGCGGTAGTATCATTGACTTCATCGGACAAAAATACAACGCGATCGTTGAGCAATCTGGAAAAAATATCATACGAACGTTCTCCGCGGTTTGTTTGCTCTACAACCATCGGCACCAAGGCGTCTTTTGCGTAAGATTTCGGATCAAACATGTTTCATACCTCTTTTCTGATGAAATGATGAACCGGAAATGGCAGATGCAACTTCCGGTTCAGAAAATTAAAGATTCTTACTTTACGATTGCTTTTTCCTTGACCAACTCCATTGCTTTTTTGACTTTCATATCTTCCGCAATGGAATCTTCCGGAATCAGTTCGCGTACTTTGTCAACTTCCATGCTGTATTCATCGGCAATGCGTTTATATTCATTGTTGATGTCGGTCTTGGTAGCTTTCAACTTTTCCGTCTTTGCGATCTTTTCCAAAGCCAGTCTCAACTTGACTTGCTTTTCGGCTTGCGGACGGAACTGTTCGCGCAATTTGTCAAGATCCAAGCCGGTGTATTGGAAGTAAGTTTTCAAATCCAAACCTTGCATCCGCAGACGATTGTCATAGTCACGGACAAAGTTTTCGGTTTCTGCCACAAACATGGCTTCCGGGATCTCAGCCTCCAACTTTTCGATCAGGGAATCCAAGATCGCATTTTCGAATTGAGCATCGGCTTCCGTCTCATGTCTCTTTGTGATTTTCGCCCGAACATCGTTGCGATATTCAGCAAATGTATCAAATTCGGAGACATCTTTTGCAAAATCGTCATCCAGATCCGGCAACTCAATGTGTTTGATCTTCAAAATATGTGTTTTGAAGACAGCGGGCTTTCCGGCAAGTTCAGTTGCATGATATTCGGTCGGGAAGGTTACATTCACATCAAAATCTTCTCCCGTTTTATGACCGACAATCGCTTCCTCAAAACTGGGAATGAAGTTCCCGGAACCGAGCTTCAACGGATAATCTTCGCCTTTTCCGCCTTCAAACGCAACGCCGTCCACAAAGCCTTCATAATTAATATGACAAATATCTCCCATCACGGCAGGGACATCGGTGACTTCAATCTCTCTGGAATTGCGTTCCCGAACCGTATTGATCTCACGATCCACTTCTTCATCGGTCACTTCGGCAATTTTCTTCTCGGCTTCGATTCCCAAATAGCCTTCAATCTTAACATCCGGTTTTACGGACACTTTTGCACTCATCGTCAATCCGTTTTCGTCAATGGACACAATGTCAAACTCCGGCTGACCGACCATATCCAATTTTGATTCTTTTAATGCGGCATCAAACGCACTCGGTAATACCTCATTGATAGCATCCTCATAAAAGAATCCTTTTCCGTACATCTTTTCAATGACAGAGCGGGGAGCTTTTCCTTTCCGAAAACCGGGAACGGAAATTTTGCCTACCTGCTTATGGTAAACATTGGATACCGCCTTGTCAAACGTCTCCTTATCGACCGAAAACTGCAACGTATATACATTCTTTTCGGTCTTTTCGGATTTGATCAAACTCATTTTTAAGTCCTCCAAATTCAAATGGTGTTTTATACATACATCTTATATTGTATAATTTTTTCGACGTTTTGTCAATAGTTTTTTGGAAAATTTAGCGATATAAATATTTTTTATTTCAAAAAAACGGGAAACGGTGTAAAATTCAGATAGTCTGCGGCACATAATGTGAAGTTGATCCCTTCAAAACAGAACGTTTGCGGAAAATAATATGCACCGTGGATATGTCCGAAATAGCAATCCGTAATGCGATAAGCTTGCAATACTTCAACAATCTCTCTGCAAACGAAACCATTCCAAACAGGCGGAAAATGCAAAAAAACCATAATCGGCAGAGAAGGATCGCCTTCTGTCTGCCGTAAGGCAACTGCGGCATCCAAACTCATTCGCAGACGAATCACTTCTCGATTGACAATGCGGAAATAATCCACGCTGCCGACCGTGTGTTGTTGAGCTTCTTCAGCAAACCATCCCCGCGTGCCGCATACGATACGATGATCGATCAAATAGGCATTGTTATGAAGAATCCGAATGGAATTTAATTGATTTGTATGAAAAAAAGTTGTCATTTTGGAAGTTGTTGACCACCAAAAATCATGATTGCCTTTGCCGATCAATTTTTGTCCGGGTAAGTGATCCAAAAAGCGCAGATCTTCCAAAGCGTCTTCCAATTTGAGACTCCAGGAAATGTCACCGGGAATGACCACGGTATCGGTATCTTTGATCAACGCCGTCCAATTGCGACGCAGTTTGTTGATATAGTCCGTCCAACGCGAACCGAATTTTTCCATGGATTTTTTGCCGTCCGCTGACAGGTGAAGATCGGCAATGACAAACAGTGACATATTCGTATTCCTTTCAAAAATGTATAATCCGTGTAAAGGCGGAAAGACTATTGCAAGCGAGATAGATATTTTCTCGCATCAATCAAAAAAGCGGGGTACAACAATGGAAGAGAAAAAATGCAATACCGGTTGCGGATGCAAGCACATTAAGGGAATTAAATGCAACGTTCAAAACTGTTATTATCATGACTGTGAAACGTATTGTACTGCCAATGAAATTGCAGTAGGACCGAACAACGCAAGTACTGGCAGCGAAACGTTATGCGCAACATTTAAGCCGAAAGAAAATTGAATTCATGACTTTTCCGGGCGGCATGTCGTTGAAAGAGCGGCATTGCCGCCCATCGGCTTTGAAATTACATTCTCGCAAAGTGATTCCGGAATTCCCATTTATTATATCATATATTTTGCTTTTTTTCAATAGTTTTTTGAACGGATCGGCTGATTCTGCAAAGAGCAAGCCGATCTGTTTACTTTTATTTTAACTTTTTGTAAACAATATAAAAAGTTTATTGACATTCCTTTTCGAGAATACTATAATAACGATTGTAATATAACGCTTGTGCTTTTGACGAAAAGGGGAATCCGATGCCAAGAAAATTTATGTTCACAAAAGAAGAAATCTTAACCGCCGCCTTGGATTTAACGCGGGAAAAGGGAATCCAAGCTGTGACGGCACGTGCTTTGGGCGCAAAGTTAGGTGCCTCTTCACAGCCGATATTCAGCTTCTTTGAAAACATGGGAGATGTACAGACAAATATTATTGAAGCTGCAAACAATCTTTATCAAAGCTATTTGAAAGAAGATATGGAGAGCGGAAAGTATCCTCCGTACAAAGCAAGCGGAATGGCTTATATTCGTTTTGCGAGAAAGGAAACGAATTTATTCAAATTACTCTTTATGAGAGACAGAACAGGGGAATGCAAAAACAATATAGCAAGCGAAACGGAACTGCTGACGGATCTGATTTGCAAACAGGTGAGCATTTCAAAAGAGGATGCGATGCTGTTTTATCTTGAGATGTGGGCTTACGTTCACGGAATCGCTACGATGATAGCAACAAATTTTTATGATTGGAACGAGGAACTTTGCAGTCGGACCCTGACGGATATGTATCAAGGTCTGAAAATGAAATACGAGGGACAAAACAAAAGGAGCATTTGAGTGATGGAAACATTTGTAGCAGTCAAGCATAAAAATCAAAATACGGTTTGCTTTCCGAAAAGCAACGGCAAGGAGGCTCTGTAATGGCAGAACAAATCATAAAAATTGAAAACCTCAATAAAAGCTTCGGTTCTGTAAAAGCCGTTCAAAATCTCAGCTTTGAAGTCCAAGCGGGAGAGCTGTTTGCTTTTTTGGGCGTCAACGGGGCGGGAAAATCCACAACAATCAATATCATGTGCGGGCAATGCGCAAAGGATAGCGGAAAGATTGTGATAGGCGGACGAGATATTGATCGAGATGCCAACGGAATTAAGCGTGAACTCGGGGTGGTATTTCAGAATTCCGTACTCGATTCAGCATTGACGGTTTATGATAATCTTGAAAGCCGCGCGGCACTGTACGGAATCACAGGTGCGGCTTTTCGTGCAAGGTTACGGGAGTTGGCTGAAATGCTCGGATTTTCAGATCTGTTGAAACGAACCGTCGGGAAATTGTCCGGCGGTCAGCGCAGAAGAATCGACGTAGCGAGAGCCTTGCTGCACAAACCGAAAATTCTGATTTTGGATGAACCGACGACCGGCTTGGATCCGCAAACACGAAAAACCTTATGGCAGGTGATATACGATTTGCGGCAGACAGAACATATGACTGTTTTTTTGACGACACACTACATGGAGGAGGCCGCCGAGGCTGATAACATTATTATCCTTGACAGCGGAATCATTTCTGCAAAAGGGACACCGCTTGAACTCAAAAACACCTACACAAAGGATTATATCACGTTGTACGGTGCAAACGAAACAACTGTTCGGCAACTCGGTGTCCCCTATGAAGCAATCAAGGATGCCTATCGACTTTCTGTCCCGAATACCCAAACCGCTACCGATTTGATCATAAAATATCCCTCTGTTTTTAATGATTATGAAATTACAAAAGGGAAGATGGATGATGTATTCTTGGCTGTTACAGGAAAAAAACTCGGAGGAAGCGAAAAATGAACACTTTTTTTACACTTACAAAAAGAAATATCAAACTGTTTTTTAAGGATAAGGGCATGTTTTTTACATCCTTGATTACGCCTGCAATCTTACTTGTACTTTATACAACCTTTTTGGGAAACGTGTATCGTGATAGTTTTCTTTCCTCCTTGCCGGATGGCTTTGTACTTGATGACAAACTGATCAACGGATTGGTCAGTGGTGAGTTGGTTTCGTCGATTTTAGCGGTTTCATGTGTAACGGTTGCCTTTTGCTCAAACTTTCTGATGGTGCAGGACAAAGTAACCGGTGCCATTAAGGATCTTACCATTTCTCCCGTTCAACCGTCTATACTTTCTTTGGCATATTATGTTGCCAATCTGATCAGCACGCTGTTGATTTGCTATACTGCAACCGTGCTTTGCCTGATCTATATGGCAACTGTCGGCTGGTACATGACAATTTTTGATGTATTATTTCTTCTGTTGGATGTAACACTTTTGGTATTGTTTGGAAATGCACTTTCGTCCGTTATCAATTTTTTCCTCCACTCACAGGGGCAAATTTCAGCGGTAGGGACAATCATCAGTTCCGGATATGGTTTTATTTGCGGCGCGTATATGCCGATTTCATCCTTTAGCGACGGATTGCAAACGGTCATTTCCTGCCTTCCGGGCACCTATGGAACCTCTTTGATCCGTAACCATTCCATGAACGGAGCATTGAATGAAATGCTCCAAAGCGGTGTCCCCACAGAAGTCCTGGAAAAAATCAGAGATTCTCTTGATTGTAATCTTTATTTTTTCGATTACGAGGTCTCTCTTGGCGGTATGTATATCGTTCTTGTAGCTACGATCATCTTCTGTTTGGCGGTGTATGTACTGCTAAACCTGTTTGCCGGAAAAC
>CAZUYA010000047.1:6804-14064 GCA_964624685.1 uncultured Ruminococcus sp.
AATAAGATTGACAAAATTAAAAGGCGGTAAATAAAGTTTATGATTACAATTTCCAATCTCAGTTTTCATTTTGGAGGTCAACTCCTGTTTAAGGATGTTAATTTGAAATTTACTCCCGGAAATTGCTATGGTATCATCGGCGCAAACGGTGCCGGAAAATCCACATTTCTGAAAATATTATGCGGCGATTTGGAGCCTTCCACGGGTGAAGTCTGTATTCCAGACACGGTGAGAATGTCTGTTTTGCGACAAGATCACTTTGCATTTGATGCGTTCTCCGTACTGAATACTGTCATGATGGGCAACAAACGACTTTACGACATCATGAAAGAAAAAGACGCCATTTATGAAAAAGAAAACTTTACCGAAGCTGACGGACTTCGGGCATCCGAATTGGAAGCCGAATTTGCCGAAATGAACGGTTGGGAGGCAGAATCGGAAATTTCCAAATTGCTTCAAGGGCTTGGAATGAAAGACGATCAACTCTATGACACCATGTCTTCACTGAAAGAAAGTGAAAAAGTAAAGGTCATGTTGGCTCAAGCTTTGTTCGGTAACCCGGATATTATTATGTTAGACGAGCCTACAAACGGTCTTGATATTGATGCAATCCTGTGGTTGGAAGACTTTTTGGCTGATTATTTCGGTACTGTTCTGGTCGTCTCCCACGATCGCCATTTTTTGAATGATGTATGTACCAATATTGTAGACATCGATTACAGCGGTATTAAAATGTATGTCGGCAACTATGAATTTTGGTATGAATCCAGTCAATTGATTCAACGCATGATCAAACAGCAAAACAAAAAGAATGAAGAAAAGATTCGAGAATTGCAAGCTTTTATTGCACGATTTTCGGCAAATAAATCAAAATCCAAACAAGCAACATCCCGCCGCAAGCTTTTGGATAAATTGACCGTAGAAGAACTTCCCGCTTCCAGCCGCCGCTACCCTTTCATCGGATTTGATATGGATCGAGTGGCAGGAAAAGATATTTTGTTTGTCAACGGATTAACAAAAATGCAAAGCGACGGTACCCCTCTGTTTCAAAACATTTCGTTTACAGTTGCTAAGGAAGATAAAATTGCGTTACTTGGAAACGAAATGGCAATCACTTCCCTGTTTCGTATTTTGATGGAAGAAATGGCTGCCGACAGTGGTGATTTTAAGTGGGGTGTCAGTATTACAAAATCATATTTTCCGCATGACAATACCCCATTCTTCCAAGACTGTTCCCTTAGTATCATTGATTGGTTGGCACAATATTCTAAAGATACGACCGAAACATATCTTCGCGGATTTCTCGGACGGATGCTCTTTTCAAACGAAAGTGTCTTCAAACCTGTCAACGTCCTATCCGGCGGTGAAAAAGTTCGTTGTATGTTCGCAAGGATGATGCTTTACGGTTCCAATTTTCTTCTTTTGGATCAACCAACCGACCATTTGGATTTGGAATCCATCAGTGCCGTAAATAATGGGCTTTCTTCTTTTAAGGGAAATTTAATATTTACGTCTCATGACTATGAATTGATCAATACCGTTGCAAATCGCATCATTGAGATTCAACCAGACGGTTCTATCATTGATCGTTCCGGAACTTATGAAGAATTTCTTGCATGGAAAAAAGAACAAAATGCCGTAATGTAAACGATACAAAAAACGAATCGCATCAAGTTTTTAATTCTTGATGCGACTCGTTTTTTTAGTTAAAATTTAATTTTCCAATGTTAAAGAAATTTCTATCTGTTCCCCGCGACGTAATAATTTGATCGTCACCCTATCACCGATGCGATAACGGTAAAGCAAATTTTGAAGGTTTTCGACGGTGGATACCGGATTCCCGTCAAATTCGATTAAAATATCTCCGAATTCCAAAATCTGGTCTGCCGCACTTCCTGAAGATACAGCAGTTACTAAGATTCCGTTACATTCAGCCACATAGTCGTTTTCGCCAAACTCAAATATTTCTCCCATTCGAATGGTTTCAGCAACGATTCCAATCGTCGGGCGGGCATTGGAGACGGTCGATTCCAATTGATCCACCGTTCCGGACAGGATGGCATGCAACGTATGAATTGCCTCATCTATCGGAATGGCAAATCCGATCCCTTCATAATCATTCAATTTTCTGGAAACGATTCCGATTACTTCCCCGTCCGCATTGCACAACGGACCTCCGGAATTTCCAGGATTGACCGGTGCGTCGGTTTGCAACATTTTCAACGTACCGACAAAATACGTTTCGGACACCGCAATTCTGCGATTTAAGGCCGAGATGATCCCGTGTGTCGTCGTCCATGCTGCCTCACCGTTTGCGGGATTGCCGATTGCAACCACCAATTCTCCAACAGTAAGATCAGCGGAATGACCGATCTTTACAGTAGGAAAACCGGAACCGTTGATTTTCAGTACAGCAAGATCGTCCGGCTCATAATATCCGACCAATTCTGCGGAGGAACGTTCTCCGACATAGGGCGTTACAAAAATTTCGGACGCATTTTTAATCACATGATAATTTGTGGCAAGATAACCGTTGTCCGTCAAAATAAACCCGGTTCCATAGCTTTCACCGGACAAAGAAACAGCCTCGATCAAAACGGTTGCCGGTTTTACCTCCTCGGCAACCTCGGAAATGACGGAAAAAGCGTTTGTTGCATTTGCGGATTCGGTATTTTGATACCAAATCAAGGTCCATGCCAAAACCAAAATACAAATGCACAATACAATGCTCATGGTGATTGCATAAACAAAAATTCCGGTTCGCTTTTGACGAGCGGCATTTTGTCGGTCAAAATTTTGTTGTTCCGAATAACACCAATGATAGACCGCATGAGACGATGAAGAATCGGATTCCGGATGTTGTTCAGGTTGTTCTTTTTTCAAATGATCCGACATACGATTTCCCCTGTTCCGACCGATCAATTCAACAGTTCAAATTTATATCCGACACCCCAAACCGTTTTCAAAATCCATTTGTCCGAGGTACCTTCCAATTTCTCACGCAAACGTTTTACGTGAACATCCACCGTGCGGGAATCTCCCAAATAATCAAATCCCCATACTTTATCCAGCAGTTGATCTCTGGTAAACACACGATTATAATTGGAAGCAAGAAAATATAACAATTCCAATTCCTTCGGCGGAATATCGATGGATTTTCCACGCAATTTCAACTCATACTTTTGAAGACTGATTTCAATATTTTCGAACTTGATGACTTCCTCATCATTTTGATGTGTATTGGATTGACATCTGCGCAAAACAGCCTTCACTCTGGCTGAAAGTTCTTTGATTTCAAACGGTTTGACGACAAAATCATCGGCTCCCAGTTCCAATCCAAGTACTTTATCAAAAACGTCATTTTTTGCCGTCACCATAATAATGGGTTTGGAAGACATTTCGCGAATTTCACGGCAAACTTGCCAGCCGTCTTTTTTGGGAAGCACAATATCCAGCAACACCAAATCGGGAGAGAAAATTTTGAAATAATTCAATCCCTCCATTCCGTCTGCCGCAACCTTAACATCATACCCTTCATTCTCAAAATATAATTTCATAAACTCGGCATTTGCGGAATCATCTTCAATGATAAGAATTTTTGTATCTGTCATATATAGTTTTATCCTCCCTACTGCAATTAACAATCTAATTATAAAGTATAAATGCGGTGACTATGTGACGAAACTTTGAATATTGGAAACATTTCGTTCATTTATCATTCTTTTATTGCTGATTTATTGATGATTCTATTATAGCACATTTTTGAATAATTTGCAAATGGTTTCAAAACATTTTTTGAAAAAATGACAAAATATTTTTTCAATCTACATTATAGCATCAAATTGTAAATTCAGTTTTAATTTTTTTCGATTCCAATCGTTATTTGCAGCAAGAAAGAAAAAACGCAGTATCCGACCAATCGGCTACAACGTTTTTTCAAAATTAAATTGTTTATTAAACTTCACATTAAATTTTCTTTCGACATCACTTTGCCTTGAAACGGACGAATTCCGTAAGTTTCCCCGAAGATAACTCCGTCGGAATAGGCATTCCGGATTCTTTCGGCAAATCCGGTCTTGCATGGAAAAGAGCGATAATTTTCCGGAGTTGCATCCCATTGAAAAATATATTTGAGTAATGCAGCAGACGGAATATCTCGCCGCAAAGGCGTAAAAAGATTCTGAAAAGATACAATATTGGATTCCTTTTTCAAATACGGCAAAATTCCGGGATCCAAAAGCCAAGAATGGCAAGTAAAAAATCGAAACGACTTGTTTGGAAAATAGATTTGAAAAAACCGCTCTGCCATCATGAAAGAATCCAAACAAGCCTGCGGTTCCAGTGGTTGTCCGTTCGGAATATGAACCTCCAAAACATCTTCTCCCAATCTTAATCCGAGATCCTCAGATGCCTGTTCTGCATGACCGAATACAAATTGTAATCTTCCCAATTGAAACAAATTCAATTCCAACGGACGGCGTGACCATTTGGGAACGGGCAATCCCATATGTCCGGTCGTCTCGATGGAAATTTCATTCCAAACGACCAGATCGTGCATGGTTGCATAAAAAATTTCATCCGGTATTTTTCTGCGTTGATATTCACAGTAAGTTTGCTCGCAAAAATATAAATATGCCAATAAATCCATTTCCGTGTCGCCAACGCTTTGATAGGCTTCCAGTGTGGTCAATGCGTTACAGTCTTGTTCATGCTTATGTAGCATCACATCAAACAATTCATCATAAACGTATGAAAAATGCAAATTGTGATACCATTTTCGAATAATATTCTTTTTCACGTTTGTGCACTGCCTCCGAACGGATTTGGAATATTGAGAAAACGGAATAAATTATCGGTATAGATCTTTTCCCGTGAAGTCGTTGCAATGTCTAACGAATCCATCAAAGAGCCATCCAAATCCAACCATTTTTTTGCATGCGATGTATCGTAATCGCCGGCGCAACAATCGGTACCAAACAAAATATCTTCCTCCGAAACAAATGAAAACATCTTCCGGAACAAATCTTCTCGATATGCCATCGGTGTTCCGGGGGTTAAATCCAAGAAGCAATGGATTTTCTTTCCGACTCGCCGAGCATGTCTCAATTTTCCGTATAACGCCAAGCATTCATCATACCACGGCCATGAACAATGCCCCATGGAAAATCGGATATTTTCAATTTCCAATAAAGCCTCCCAGTTGACGGGACGATTGTATTGTGAAGAAGGCAAACCATCATACAAAATACCAGAATGAAAAATGACAGGCTTATCCAACGATGCGATTTTAGATAGAACTTGCATACACCGATCATCGTAAACAAAGTAATCACCGCAAATCATTTTGAAAGCAAAAACACCGCGATCAGCCGCTATTTCAATTTTTTCCAGGATTCCGTCCTCTGCCGGATGAATCCACAAAACCGGAAACAGTCTGTCCGAATAATCATGTGTCCATAAATGCAATTCTTGCATACGAGTGGAAAAATCAGTCCCCGTCCATTCTTGGTCATGCTGTTCGACAGGAGGATTGGAAAAAATACATCCGCCCCAAACACCGGCAGCTTCCATCCGTTTCAAAATCATTTCCGGATCCGGTGAGGTATTGGTCGCATGTATATGCATATCAAAAATCTTCATAACCGTGATTCTCCTTTATAAAATTACCATCTTATTATTTATTCTTTACAAACAACCCGGAAAAGGTCTATTGTCATTATATCATATTCCTATCACTAAATCAATTCAAAAAAACAACAATGTTTCTAAAAAAACAGAAAAAAATTGATATCCGTTCTCATTTCATTGCTCTGTAAAAAATGAATGCAAAAAAGATTTTTTATTTTCCGAAAAAGAACATAAAAATTATGAACAATTCGTAACCTTTTGAGAACACTCTTGAAATGTGACAAAAAAAAGTGTAAAATATATACTGGATGGCAAGGGACTTGGCATCCGTGTCATTGTTTTGAATAAAAAATTACATAAAGGAGCAAACAAACTATGACCAAAAACAAGTACGTGTTGGACTGGATCAAATCCATGGCTGACATGGTAAATCCGAAAGAAATCATTTGGATTGACGGAAGTGAGGAACAAGCAAATGAATTGCGTGCGGAAGCATGCAGAACAGGTGAATTGGAAGCACTCAATCCGGAACTGTATCCGAACTGCTATCTGCATCGCACCGCGATCAACGACGTTGCACGTGTGGAAAACAGAACTTTTATCTGCACCTCCAAAAAAGAAGATGCGGGCAACATCAACAACTGGATGGATCCCAAGGAATGCTACGCAACCCTTTCCAAACTCTATAAAAACTCTTACAACGGTAAGACGATGTACGTCATTCCCTATTCTATGGGCGTTGTTGGATCCGATTTTGCAAAAATCGGAATTGAATTGACCGACTCCATTTATGTCGTTCTGAATATGCTGATCATGACACGTGTCGGCAAGAACGTCATTGAAGCTCTGGGCGATTCAGCCGATTTTGTCAAGGGATTGCATGCGGTTGCGGACTGTGACGAATCCAATCGATATATCTGCCACTTCCCGGAAGACAATACGATTTGGTCTGTCAACTCCGCTTACGGCGGCAACGTTCTTCTCGGCAAAAAATGCTTTGCACTCCGCATCGCTTCCTATCTCGGACGGAAAGAAGGTTGGATGGCAGAACATATGTTGATCCTCGGTTTGGAAAATCCTCAGGGCGAAATCAAATATATTTCCGCCGCATTCCCGTCTGCTTGCGGAAAGACAAACCTTGCTATGCTGATTCCGCCGGAAATCTATAAGAAAGCCGGATACAAGGTTTGGACAGTCGGTGATGACATCGCATGGATCCGCGTCGGTGAGGACGGCAGACTTTATGCGGTCAACCCGGAGAACGGTTTCTTCGGTGTGGCACCCGGTACCAACGAGCATTCCAACTATAATGCTTTGATGACCACAAAGAAAAATTGCATCTTTACCAACGTGTGCCACAATTTGGATAACAACACGGTTTGGTGGGAAGGTATGGATAACAATCCTCCCAAGAATGCAATCAACTGGAAGGGTGAAAAATGGGATTATACCAAGTATGACAAAGCAGACAAGGTCAACACCTCCGGTGCACATCCCAACTCCCGTTTTACGGCAATGGCTACCAACTGCCCCTGCATTTCCTCCGAATTTAACAGCTTGAAGGGCGTTCCGTTGACCGCAATTATCTTCGGCGGTCGTCGTGCAAAAACCGCTCCCCTGGTATATGAATCC
>CAZUYA010000048.1:0-11412 GCA_964624685.1 uncultured Ruminococcus sp.
CAAGAGAATATCAAAGAAAAACGCCGTTTTTGCAAGATTGCAGGAGCGGCGTTTTTCTTTGTATATCAGTGCTTCAAATATTCAAAATTCTCCTATGGCAGAGATTGTCTGTTTGCCATAGGGGATTTTTTATGTGGACGATTTTTTAGCAGGGATCATCTTCTGTGGCTGTTTGCAGTAACTCGTCACAAGTCGTTCCGAAAATTTTGGAAAAAGCCAATAGTTCAATATCGGTTACAAAACGCTGACCGCTTTCGATTCTTTGAATGGCATTTTTGTCTAAATCAATTCCCATGAGCTGCATTTTTTCGGCAAGGATCCGTTGGGACATTTTCGGGATATGGTTTTTTCTCAAGTGATAAATGGTTTCTCCGCTGATATTATTTCTTCCACGCGGTGCTTTATTTTTGAACATAAAAATTTTCCCTTTAATTTGACATTTAGTGCTTGACAAAATTAGTATATCATGATATAATATAAATATGACATTCACTGAATGTCAAAACACTATAAAAACATTGGAGGAAAAAACAATGAAAACAATGAAAAAACTAATCGGTATCGGATTGCTTGCAGTACTTGCTTTGTCAATCGCATTTTGTGCAATGAACAATGGCTCTGATAATAATGACGATCGGGGCAATGACACTACGGTAGGAACGAATACAGATCAAAAAAGCAACAATGAAAATTCTTTTTCGATTGACGCAACAGAGAAAACAAATCAACATTGGAAAATGACTTACAAAGGGTGTCAAATCAAAAATAAGTTGGATTCATTTACCACAGCCAAAGACGGTGAAGAATTTGTTGTTGCATTTTTTGAGATTGAAAATGTTTCCGAAGAAACTCAAACTTTTAGTCTTATCTATCAATCTTTTTATTTAGATGGCATTAAAACTGCTCAAACGGTCTATGGTCTATTCATTGACAATTCATATCAACTTTCATCAATTCCTGTGGAAGCCGGGAAGAAAGCGAAAGGATATTTCCTTTTCCAAACCTCACCTGATTGGAATGAATTGGAAGTTGTGTATGACGAAAGTTTGTTGCACGATGATGAAGACAATGTGATAAGATTTACTTTAACAAAGAACGAACCTTAATGGCATCATTTGAAAACAATCCTTTGCAAGTCCGGTCTTGCAAAGGATTGTTCAAATTTTATTTGATCGAAAGAAATTCAAAATAATCTATGATGCGAACTTGACCGACGAGGAAAAAAGCTTCGAGCAAAAGGAGAAAAAATGGCTAAAATTATTATACGACGTAAGAAAAGCTGTTTTGGTAGTGTTCAAAAACATGATGTGTATTTTGTGAATACTCATGTAGGCGTATTAGAAAATGGTGGTGAACTCGTGGTGCCTGTTGAGGTTGGCAAACATACAATTTATTTTCAAAGCAAATGGAAAAAATTTGGGAAAAACGGAGTTTTTACTGCTTTCGTTAATCAAGAAGATGAAATTGTAGAATTAAAAACTCGGTTCGATGCAAATGGGAATTATATAGTTGAATATGCGGACAATGCGCCGCATATTGCAATTTCGCATGCTCCCGATGAAGCACAGAGCGATAAACGGTCGGATCCTAAAAGTGTAGATGCTGAAGAACGCATTTCTTCGCAAAAGGCAACAGGGTTTTGTTGCCCGAAATGCGGAAGTAACGATCTGATGACAATTTCGGAAATATCAACAAAAGGTAAAAATTTTGATGGAGGAAATGCTTGCTGCGGTGTTTTGCTGTTAGGACCAATTGGGTTACTTTGCGGCGCGCTGGGAAAGGGAAAACAAACAAATACAACTACATATTGGTTGTGTAAAGGATGTGGATACAAATTCAAGACGTGATGGATAAAAAGAGCCGAACTTCGAAAAAAATTATGATTTTAGCGAAAAAATTGTGCGGTTGTCACCAATTTCCGGAAAGAAGTTTTTTTATTGGCGGATATCAATTCCCTTTGTGTGCCCGTTGTACCGGGATCATGGTAGGTTATCTGTTTGCACTGTTGCTATATATTTTTCGAATCATTCTTCCTCTGTGGCTTTCTATCATTATGATGATTCCTTTAATTGCGGATGGAGGATTGCAATATCTTTTTTGTATAATGTCTAATAATATTAGAAGATTGGTTACGGGAGTGATGTATGGGACAGGTTTTATCCATACGATTATCAATATCATTTTTGGTTTGATGTTGGTGAACCCCGGTTGAAATTCCAAGTGATCAAATGCTATTGTAATTTGATCGTCGGTGTGCTTAAAAATAAATGTCGTAATTTTTTTGTATATGGTACTTAGCATAGAAGTTCTACTTTGCCTGATAAAGTTTATAAAATCAATACAAAATGTAGTTTTGAAAACTATGAAATAAAGAATTACAACTATAAAATGAGGTAATCCTATTGACAATATCGGATTTACGTGTTATAATAGCATTGTAATCAAAAAAGCAGAAAGGAACCTCTGATTATGAAACGAACAAAATTGGCAGATCGCACGCTTCCGAACTATACGAGCGGGGAAGAAATCTTTAACATGGTAACTCATATTGTCGGTGGTGCACTCGGCATTGCCGCGTTGGCATTATGCGTTATTTTTTCGGCACTGCACGGGAGCGTATGGGGCGTTGTCGGCAGTGCGATCTATGGCGCATCGCTTATCTTATTGTATTGTGCCTCCAGCATCTATCATGGCTTGCGGCATCAGACGGCAAAAAAAGTGATGCAGGTGATCGATCATTGCACGATTTATTTTCTTATTGGCGGAACTTATACGCCGATTTTGTTGACAAAAATCAGAGAAGTGTCTCCCGTGCGTGCATGGGTATTGTTTGGCGTGGTCTGGGGATTGGCGGCAATGGCGACCGCGTTGACGGCAATTGATCTCAAAAAATACAGTAAGCTTTCCATGATTTGTTATATTGGCATGGGGTGGAGCATTCTTTTGGTTGCCAAGACTGCATTGGAAGCGATTTCCTTTGTGGGGTTGATGTTTATTTTGGGGGGCGGGATCGCCTACACGGTTGGAGCGATTCTTTACGGAATCGGAAAAAAACGACCTTTCATGCACGGGTTGTTTCATTTGTTTGTTTTGGTCGGGAGCATTCTTCACTTTTTTGCAATTTTCTTTTATGTGATTTGAAGGAAAACTCTTGAATACGCGGGATTCGCCAAAGGGAAAAGCAGGTATCCTATCGGACAGATTCTCAAACGAAGCGATTTGAAGTCATCGAATCCTCAAAAAGATTTACTATGAACAGGCAATCACCAAAAATAGGCTTTCGGGTTCTTCACAGTAAAGAGTCCGAAAGCCTGTTGTTTTTCGTGATGTTGTGTTTGCTTTTGATTTTGCTTTGATTATAATGCTACACAAAAAATGTGGAATTTTTTCAAAATCTCTTGAATTTTTTCAATAAATATGATAAAATTAAAGTAAGTGAGCGGTCAAAAGGCGTAAGTCCAACTTGTTGGATCTACGCCTTTTTTCTGTTTGCTAATCAATTTTGTGTAAAAGTGAGGAAATCGAATGGAATCAAACAAACAAAACAAAATGGCGTCGGAATCTTTGAAATCGCTTTTTTGGAAAATGGGCTTGCCGATGATCGTTTCCATGGTTCTGCAAGCATTGTACAATGTGATTGACAGTATTTTTGTGACCAACATGGAAGGCACGGGAACACTTGCCAACGAGGCACTGACGATCGCTTTTCCCATACAGATCTTCATCATTGCGGTCGGTGTCGGTACCGGTATCGGTTTGAATGCATTGCTCTCGAAAAATTTAGGTGAGCGGAATGATGAAAAAGTCGGTTATATTGCCGGAAACGGGATTTTTTTAGCCGCCATCATTTATTTAGTATTTTTACTGTTCGGACTGTTCGGTTCCGAATGGTTTATCGGGCTGTTTACCGATCATCCGGATGTTTTACAAATGGGAACCACCTATTTGCGAATCTGTACCTGTTGTTCCGTCGGATCCATCGGGTTTACCGTTTATGAACGCTTTTTGCAGGCAACCGGAAAAACACTGCTTTCAACGATTGCACAAATTTCGGGTGCTGTTGCCAATATTGTCCTTGACTATATTTTTATATTTCCTTTGCATCTGGGCGTTGCCGGCGCGGCATGGGCAACGGTTATCGGTCAATTGATTTCTTTGTTGGTTGCGATGGCATTTCATTACGGAATCAATCATGAGATCAAAGGCGGTTGGAAGTATATGAGACCGCAAAAATCCGTTATCTCTGAAATTTATCGGATCGGTATTTCGGCGGCGTTGATGCAGGCTTTGCTGTCTGTTATGATGGCAGGTGTCAATGCAATCTTCGGAGCTTCGGAAGTGGATTCAGCCGTGTTGGTCGGTTCGTTCGGAATTTATTACAAAATACAGCAGATTGCTCTGTTTTCGGCATTTGGGTTGTCGAATACGATCATCACGATCCTGTCTTTTAATTACGGTATGAAAAATAAAGAAAGAACGAAAGCAAGTATTCGATACGGTATTGTCGATACCTTGCTGACAATGTTTGTTTTGACGGTGCTGTTTGAAGCAATTGCCGATCCTTTGTCCAATCTTTTTGCTTTGTCCGGTGGTGCGTCAGCCGTATTGGTCGATGTCTGTGCAAAGGCAACTCGCATCGCAAGTATCGGTTTTGTGTTTATGGGATTTACGGTTGCTGTTCAAGGCGTTTTACAGGCACTGGGTTATGCCGTCAAGCCGTTGATCCTTGCATTGTTACGATTGATTGTATTTGTGTTTCCGACGGCTTTTTACCTGACTCTGTTTCCGAATGTTCTTGATATTGTTTGGTGGACATTTCCGATTGCCGAAGTTTGCACGTGTTTTGTTTCGTATCTCTTTTTACGGCAAGCCTATCGAAAAAAGGTTTGCGTTTTACACCAAGAAGCGGTTGATTGAAATTCGGATGAAATGCCCTTGTTTCGAGGATTTTGTATTTTTGGGATTGACAAATTCATTTGCCTATGGTAGAATAGTAAAAAAGATGATTGATTTTGCGCAATTTCAGAAATAAAATGATTGAATGAGCGAAAAATGTGAGAAAATCGATCAGATAACCGCAAAAGAGGGCATATGTTATGAAGGACAGAAAAAATCAAATTTTGGAATTGTTGGAGGCGGAATCGTTTTTGACTGTCAAACGGCTGGCGCAAAAAATGTTTGCGTCCGAATCCAGCATTCGGCGTGATTTGACCACATTGCAGAATCAGGGATTGGTACGCCGTACACACGGCGGTGTGGTTCTGTCGGATTCTGTCGAGCGGGTGCCGTCCTTGAACAGTCGTATGAGAAAGAACATTGTCGGGAAACGAAAGATTGCGCAAAAAGCGGCGGCACTGTTGGAGGACGGGCAAACGGTTATGTTGGACGGTTCCAGCACTGCCGGCTTTTTGGTGCCGTATATCGCAAAGCATAAAAGCATGACATTGTTCACCAATAATATGGAGACGGCATTGAAGGCAATTGAATTGGGTGTTGTGACGCATTGCATTGGCGGAAGAGCGGTCAATTGTTCTGCGGTTTTGGCGGGTGAGGAAGCTTATCATGCGGTGACGCGATTGCATCCGGATATTCTTTTCTTTTCCTCTCAATGTTTGAATGCGGACGGCGTTATTTCCGATTCAAACAAGGAAGAAAATTATTTGCGTATGTTGATGTTGGAAGCAGCCGAAAAATCAATCTTTCTGTGCGACAGTGAAAAATTCGATACCGTCGGCTTGTATCGCTTGACAACGGTGGATACTGTGGATGCGGTGATCTTGGATACCGAATGGGATCGTTTGAAAGTTGTGTGTCGGCAATTGTAAACGTCTGCTGTCCGTTTTTGCAGGAGATCCCGTGGTGCGGTTCTATCCTTTGTATTTGGTTCATACAATGAAACAACAAAGGATGGAGGTGTTCTTTCTTATGAAAATGATGAAGCTTTGGCGGCGTCTGATAACTTCCGTAGTATTGTGCGGCGCGATCGGTATTTCTCTGGTTACGGTCGGGTGTTCTGTGCAAACGACGCGCTCGACGGCAATGGCGTCTTACGGATTGCAGGTGCTGTCCTCCGGAACGGATATGGCGGTGTCCGGGATCTGTGGCAATGAGGTCGTTTTTTCGGCAGATTTGTTTGCGAGAAATTTGAATCTATCACAGGTTGATTCCGTGAAGGTATGCTCTTTGCCTGCCGATACGGAAGGGGAACTTCTTTTGGGCTCTACACGGGTGGCGGTCGGACAGACGATTTCTGAGAGCAATCTCGGACATCTTGTTTTCGCGGCGGCAACCGAGGATGTTCGTCATGCTTCTTTTACTTTTACTGCCAACGGCGGTGCGACACCGATGCTGTGCAATATTTATCTGCTGTCCGAGAACAACTATGCGCCGACACTTTCGATGGTGCCAGAACTTTCCCTGAATGTGTTTACTTATAAGGATTTGGAGGCTTATGGTACCCTTTCGGCGTATGATCCGGACGGAGACGAACTGACTTTTGAGATTGTATCTTATCCGCAATATGGCGCGATTGATTTGGCGGATCCGAAATCCGGAATTTATGTTTATACACCGCAGAGCGGATATATCGGCACGGATAGCTTCTCCTATGTGGCACGGGATTTGTACGGCAATTACAGTGCTTGTGCCAAGGTCAGTTTGCGTGTCAATCCTGTCGGTACATCTGTTGTTTATGCCGATCTGTCGGAATCCAAGGCATATAATGCCGCATTGGCTTTGACCGAAGCGGGTATTATGAGCGGTTCGCAGGTTGGGAATCGGTTTTACTTTTATCCCGAACAGACGGTCTCTCGCGCGGAATTTTTGGTCATGGCGATGCATGCGGCAGGAATCACGGATGTTCCGGACTGTACGACAACCGCTTTTTATGATGACGCAAGCATTCCGGATTCTATGAAAGGATATGTTGCGGCAGCGTATTCTTTGGGGTATATCAGTGGAACGAATGTGATGGGCAACCTTTGCTTTTTGCCGAATGAGGACATTACGCGCGCACAGGCCGCCGTGATTGTTGCGAATATCATCGGAACGACCGATGTTGCGGTTGTGCCGACGTTTTCGGATCACGGAGAAATCCCCGTATGGGCAAGTGATGCGGTCTACTCGCTTTATTCCGTCGGTATTCTGACTGCATCGGACGGACGTATTTCGGCAACCGCGAAGCTGACGCGTGAGCAGACTGCAATGATGCTGTGCGCCGTTCGGATGTATCGAAATTGAGAAGTGTGTAAGAATCGGTTGAAATTTTCTCTCCGCGTACTGTCGTTTGAAATCCATTTGATCTTGTAAAAATGAAAAAAATGTGAATTTTTGAAATGCTCTTGAAAAACGAATCAGAGTGTGCTATAATATGATTACAGCGTCAGACTGTAAAACGAGGCCATACCAGCCGGGGAAGCAGCGGAGCCCTGTACCTGAAATCCGCTATAGCAGGGGTGGATTCCTCTTTTAAGGAAGGAACTTTTACGAATGAGTCGTAACGGTTGTGTTGACGAATGGGTCTTGCGCAATCGGGACTCGTGAACCATGTCAGGTGGGGGACCAAGCAGCATTAAGCGATCATCTCGATGTGCCGCGAGGGTGCCTGTTCCGAGCAACGGTTACGAATATCGCGTGGGAGCGAATTTCGATTTTGGGGTGTATGGTCTTGTTTTGCAGTCCGACGCTTTTTGTAAGGAAAAGCGTCGGACTCTTTTTTTCGTATATCGGAATCGGACGAGACAGATTGCTTTTTCTCTTTTATGAAATCAAATTCGTTGATGAGAGGTGTTGAAAAATATGAAAATCGGAATCAGTACTTACAGCTTTGAAAAATACAAAAAAGAGACGGGATGCGACCTGTTTGAAATTTGTCGTTTGACGCGCGAAATCGGATTTGATGCCATTGAATTTACCAAAATCGATACGCCGGATCCCGTGGCGACTGCGAAGGAGTTGCGCGCATACTGTGCTTCCATCGGATTGGAGATTGCTTCTCATACGGTCGGTGCCGATCTTTTGAATGGTGAGGAAGAACAGATTTTGTCCGACCTTTATCATTTGGTGGATGTTGCCGAAGCTTTGGGTGCACCATTGATGCGCCATGATATTTGCTTCCGAATGCCGGAGAATATGACATGGCAGGAAGCGATTCCGATTGTGGCACCGCGAATCCGCAAGGTGACGGAGTATGCAAAATCAAAAGGGATCCGTACCTGTTCCGAAAATCACGGGTTCTTTTTCCAAGATTCCGATCGCATGCAGGCACTGATTGAAGCGGTTGGGGATGCCAATTACGGCTGGTTGGTCGATGTCGGCAATTTCCTGTGTGCCGATGAATATCCGTTGTCGGCAGTCAAACATGCATTGCCGTATGTGATGCATGTACATGTCAAAGATTTTCTGTATCGGAAAGCCGACGAACAGTATGTTCTGCCGGATGGCTTTTTCAATACGCGAAACGGAAATCTGTTGCGCGGTACCGTTTTGGGACATGGTGATGTTCCCGTGGCGGCATGCGTCCAATTGCTTCGCGAATTCGGATATGACGGCGTATTTTCTTTGGAATTTGAAGGTGCGGAAGAAAATCTTCCTGCTTTGCGCATGGGGTATGCGTACTTACGCAAATTGGCTGATCTGCCGATTGAAAAACTGTAATTATGCATCAGGCTCTTTATCGGAAATGGCGTCCGCAAACATTTGATGACGTTTGCGGGCAGGATCCCATTACGTCCGTTTTGCGTTATGAAACAGAGACGCACTCGTTTAGCCATGCATATTTGTTCTGCGGTTCACGTGGTACGGGAAAAACGACTTGCGCAAAAATTTTGGCAAAGGCAATCAACTGTGAGTCGCCGGTGAACGGCAGTCCGTGTTGCCGTTGCCGATCGTGTCTTGCTATAGACAGCGGTGCGGCAACCGATGTGTTGGAGATGGATGCGGCATCCAACAACGGGGTGGACAATATTCGTGATATTCGCGAGGAGGTTGCTTACTCACCGTCGGCGTTGCGCTATCGTGTATATATCATCGACGAGGTGCACATGTTATCGGTCAGTGCTTTTAACGCATTGCTGAAAACATTGGAGGAGCCTCCGGAACATGTTGTGTTTATTCTTGCCACAACGGAATTGCAAAAATTGCCGGCAACCATTATTTCCCGCTGTCAACGATTTGATTTTCGTCGGATCTCAACCGACGACCTGATTCGGCGATTGTCCTATATTGCGACCGAAGAATCTATAGAGTTGGATGAAGAAGCGGCACGGATGTTGGCGAAATTGGCGCAGGGCGGAATGCGTGATGCCATCAGTTTGTTGGAACTGTGCGCCGGTGCGCATGAACGAATTACAGCGAAAGTTGTGGAAGAGACGATTGGCTTGACCGGTCGCGACGCGATGTTGGAAACCGTCAGAGCGGTGGCTGAATCCGATTACGACGCATTGTTTGAACAGATTGCCCAGGTGGTACGTTCTTCAAAAGATGTGTCGGTGTTTTGGCAGGATCTGCTTTCCGTATGGCGGGATATGTTGATTATTAAAATGACAGGGAATGCGCCTGCTTATTTGGATTTGACCGATCATGAAACGGAGCAAATGAAAGCCATAACGCAAAAATTCGGCAAAGAAACCTTGCTTTACCATTGCAAACTGTTGGAAGATGCTTTGTTTGCAATGCAAAAAGCCAATGCAGTCAAACGAATTGTGGCTGAAATGACATTGGTTCGGATGTGCGATGCTTCTTTGGATACTTCATCCGAGGCAATGCTGTCGCGCATTGCGCGTTTGGAGGCACAGGCTGAGGTGGGATGTTTCCTGTCGGCGAAAACCACGGAAGGAACCGATTCCGATGTCGGAACGCAACCGTCTGCGGGCATGGAGAAAACAGATAAGCTTGCGATGGACGATTCTTCCGGACAACGAACGGTTTCTCGATTGACGGTATCCGGTGAGATACCGATTGGCGAACGGGAAAAACGGATTTTACGTCCGATTCGCAGTTGGATGGAGGTTGTGGAACGAATCAGTCGAAGTGCACCGATGACGGCAAGCTTTGTCAAGGCTTCCCGTGCTTTTACAACGGAGGACGGAAAGGTCATTGTTCGTTTCGATAATGATTTTGCATTGCATATGATGGAGCAGGATGAGTCGCGCGATCGCTTGCGTGCGGCTGTATCGGCTGTTCTCAAACGTGAAGTGGGAGATCGAATGTTGATGATGGAAACCGCTGATCGCACGGAAGCAAAATCCGTGATTGATGAGATTGTTGATGCGTCGGAAGATTGAAATGTCGGATTTGCTCAAACAATCTATGAACAATAATAAAATATGAAGGAGACAATTGAATATGAAAGCAAATATTCCAAAAGGGATGGGCGGAGGTCCTCAAAACATGCAGGCTATGATCCGTCAGGCGCAAAAAATGCAGGAGGACATGGCTGCAAAGCAGGCGGAGTTGGATGCGTGCGAATATGATATTTCTGCCGGTGGCGGTGTTGTCAATGTCAAGATCAACGGAAAGCGCGAGATCCTTGCGATTGATCTCAAGCCGGAGATTGTGGATCCGGATGACATCGAAACGTTGTCCGATATTTTGATTGCCGCGATCAATGAAGCTATCAAACGTGTGGATGATACCAATAATGCTGAATTAAATAAAATCACCGGACCGATGAATTTGCCGGGCTTGTTCTGATCTATGGCTGAGTATATTGAATCGCTTCGTTTGTTGGCTGAAAAGTTTGGCAAACTGGAGGGGGTTGGTAAAAAAACGGCGATGCGAATGGCTTTTTCGGTGTTGGAGATGAATGAGGAAGACGTTCGGGCTTTTGCCGATGCCATTGTTGATGCCAAAGAAAAAATTCATCTGTGTCCTTGCTGTCAGAATTTGACCGATCGGGAACTTTGCTCGATTTGTACCGATGTCGAAAGGGATCATTCTGTTATTTGTGTGGTTGCCGATCCACGTGCTGTTTTGGCAATGGAAAAAGTACGTGAATTTCGCGGTGTTTATCATGTGTTGCATGGTTTGATTTCTCCAATGAACGGCATTACTCCGGAACAGTTGAAAATTAAAGAACTGTTGGAACGGATCGGTACGGGAGAAGTTGGGGAAGTGATTGTTGCTACCAACCCGACGGTTGAAGGGGAAGCGACTGCAATGTATTTGTCCAAATTATTGCATCCGTTTGGCATTCGTGTTACCAGATTGGCATATGGTGTTCCTGTCGGAGCCGATTTGGAATATGCTGATGAAATTACATTATTCCGTGCTTTGGAAGGCAGAAGAGATGTTTGAAGTTGATACGGCACAGTATTGATATGCTGTGCCGTTGTTTCTTTTGTTCGCAAAATCGAATTTTTATACGTAATGCCGAAAAAGTGGAAGGAAATGACGCAGTGGAATTGTAGGAAG
>CAZUYA010000049.1:0-11092 GCA_964624685.1 uncultured Ruminococcus sp.
ATAGATAGAAGCAAATCTATCATTTGAGGTTAGAAAAAATTCACTGCACATACAATAAAAACTCGTTGCACCGCACTGTTGGGTAACATTTTCCAGCCTCCCCTGTAGGGGAGGTGGCACACGTGAGTGTGACGGAAGGGTTTGTTTTAACACCAAATTCCAAATAGCAAACCTCTCCTCCGTGCAATAAGGCACGCGGCGCATCGCGCCTTCTCCCACTACAGGGGAGGCTCCTGTAAGTCAAGCTTTCATCAATAGATAGAAGCAAATCTATCATTTGAGAAAAAAGTTCACTGCACATATAATAAAAACTCATTGCACTGCACTGTCAGATAACGTTTTTCAACCTCCCACTACAGGGAAAGCTTCCGAACGTGTACGGAATGTTTGGCGATTGCTTCCGTTTTATTTGATGTTCATTTTTTAGTGATTTTTTCGGTATAAGCTCTCTTCCGTTGGCAAAAAATAACGAAGAATCATCGCTAAAAGATTCGAGGTGAACACTTTTGAAGATTCTTTTATTGACTGACCGCATGAATACGGGAGGAGCTGAAACGCATATTGTACAACTTGCCGTTGAACTGTCGGCAATGGGAAACGAGGTCGTTGTTCTTTCATCGGGCGGCTCAGCGGCAAAGGCGCTGGAACAAGTCGGTATTCGTCAAATTCTTCTTCCGCTCAATACAAATAATCCCTTTCGTTGGTGTTCTGTCCGTCATCGACTTTCCGTTTTGCAACGGAAAGAACGGTTTGATGTTTTTCACGCACATGCGCGACGTCCGGCATTCCTTATGCGCGGACTTTGTGCGCGTTTCGGAGGATGTGAGATTGTTACCGTGCATGCAAAATTCAAGCCGTTTCCGTTCTTTCGTCAGTTGTGTTATTGGGGAACTCGAACCGTTGCCGTAAGCGAAGATCTGCGTGCGTATGTGTGTGATGTGTATGGAATTCCGGCAGAACGAGTCAGTGTGATTCCGAACGGAATTGATTGCAATCGCTTTTCACCGCCGGAAGATGGGCAAAAAAACGACGTCATTTCCATTTTGTTTGCCAGTCGCTTGGATGAAGATTGCTCTCTTGGAGCCGATCTGCTTTGCCGTCTGGCACCTGCACTGGTGCGACGGTTTCCATCCTTACGCATCGGAATTGCAGGAGGTGGAAGAGAAGCGGAACGTCTTGCCCGTTTGGCAGCGGAAAGTAATCGTATCATCGGCTTTCCCGCAATCGTTCTGCATGGGACAGTGGAAAATATGCCGGCACTTTTGCGCCGGCAGGACATTTTTGTCGGTGTTTCCCGTGCGGCAATGGAAGCATCGGCGAGCGGTTGTGCTGTGATTTTGTGCGGCAATGAGGGGTATGCCGGTCTTCTCACGGCTGAAAATGTTTCCGTTGCCGCACTTTCCAATTTTTGTTGTCGCGATTGTCCGCCTGCCGATTTTTATCGTTTGCAGCGAGACCTGCTTTTCTTGCTGGAGAGTCCGGTGGACTGTTGTCGCATTGCCATGGAGGCGCGTGCGGAATTGGTCGCACGCTTCGGCTCGGAGAGAATGAGCCGTGAAGTCTTGACGCTTTATCATCGGACGCATCTGTCATTGCCGACGAGGACGTTGACTGTCGGCGGTTATTTCGGTTGCGGCAATTTGGGAGATGATGCCATTCTGTTGGGCTTTTTGGAAGGATTGCGTGAACAAGCATCCGACATACGCGTAGTGGCTTTGACAGGGCATCCGGTGCGTGATCGTCGTCGATTCGGAATTCCGTGCCTGCAACGAAAAAATCCGATCTCCATTCTGCGTGCGTTCTTACGGTCGGATGCTTTTTTATGCGGCGGCGGTTCGCTTTTGCAAAACGTGACCAGTCGTCGTTCGTTAAATTATTATCTCAACTTATTGATACTGGCGCGATGCACGGGCGTGCGTCCGTTCCTTTATGCAGTCGGCATTGGTCCGTTGTACGGTCAACAAGCTCAAAACCAAGTCAGCCGCACGGTATCCTTGGCGGACTATATCAGTGTGCGGGATGCCGTATCGGAATCTTTTTTGGAAGCCCACGGAGTTCCGCGAGAATTATTGCATAAGGGCGCGGATCCGGCATTTCTCATGCCGTTGCCGCCTCCTTCTCGGATTCGCTCGTTGTTGCATTGCCACGGCATGGACGGAGATTGTCGGTATCTTTGCCTGATTTTGAAAAATACGCCTCATACGTCCGATTTACACCGAACGGTTCTTGCAGCTGTTCGTTTGTTTTGCACCCGTCACAGGATAACGCCAATCTTGCTGATGTTTGACAGTGTACGGGATCGCACCGTCCATCTCCGTGCAAAAAAGAGTTTGAATTGTATTTTTCCGATCTTGCGTGAGCCTGCCGATGCGGCGGCATTTCTTTCCCAAGCAGTTTTGACCGTGAGTATGCGGTTACATGCGTTGATCTTGGCGACTGCGACAGGAACACCGGCAATCGGGATTCCGACCAATGCGACCGATCCCAAAATGGAGTCTTTTGCCCGTTCGGTCGGACAGCGTGTCATCTTACCGGACGCATTGACGGTTGCGTCTCTGGTCGAAGTGATGGAAGAAACCGTGAAGGAACGAGACACTATCATCCCAATCTTAAACGATGCGGCGGCTGATCTTCGAAAAAAAGCAAAAAAAGACCTTGAAAATATCGTAACAATGATATATAATAATGGAAGATAAAAGATAGTCGAAAAAAGATAGGAGCACACTTGTATGAAACACGCACAACTTGCCGATCTCTTGCGTCCGGAGACATTGGAAGATGTTGTCGGACAGGAACACCTTTTTGGAGAGCGCGGTGTCATTCGGCGGATGGTGGCGGGAGGAAGGATCACCAACATGATTTTTTACGGTCCTCCCGGAACGGGCAAGACCACTGCCGCTACCATTCTTGCAAGACAATCGGGAATGACATTCCGAAAACTCAATGCGACATCGGCAACCCTGTCCGATGTCAAAGAGATCCTTTCCGATACCGCAAATCTATTCGGAAGCGACGGGATCTTACTCTATTTGGACGAGATTCAGTATTTTAATCGCAAGCAACAGCAATCCCTTTTGGAATATATCGAGGACGGACGGATTACGCTGATTGCATCGACCACGGAGAATCCGCATTTTTTTGTTTATAATGCCATTCTGTCCCGTTCTTCGCTGTTTGAATTCAAAACGGTTACACCGGAGGCGATGCTTCCGGTTTTGCGCCGTGCTTTGCAATATCTCAATGAAGAAAACGGTTTGAATAAAACCGCTTCCGATGAGGTTTGCCGTTATATCGGACAATGTGCGCGCGGTGATGTACGGCATTCCATTGTTTTGCTTGAGAATGCGTATCATGCCGCCGACGATGAATTGCTGCGTGAACATGTGGACAGTTTTGATACATCGGTCGGGAATTTTAACGACGATACGCACTATGACCTGCTGTCCTGTCTGCAAAAATCCATTCGCGGTTCGGATGCCGATGCGGCGGTATTCTATTTGGCAAAGCTGTTACAAGCGGGGGAATTGTTGTCGGTCTGTCGAAGATTACAAGTCATTGCTTCCGAGGATGTCGGACTTGCCTATCCTTTGGCGGCAGCGGTGACGCGCGCTTGTTGTGAATCGGCAAAAGAATTGGGAATGCCGGAAGCGCAGATCCCGCTGGCACATGCCGTTCTTTTGCTTGCCACGGCACCGAAGTCCAATTCGGCTGAAGCGGCAATTCTTGCCGCCAACGCCAGCGTTGGGAAGGGGAAGGGGATCAATGTTCCGATACATCTGCAAAGTCCGCTTTTCAAGGGCTACAAATATCCGCATGACTATGAAAATCACTATGTGACACAACAGTATCTTCCGAACGATTTGGTGGGAAGCGTATTCTACCATCCCGGAACCAATAAGAACGAGCAACTTGCCTCGGAATATTGGAAGAAAATTAAAGGGGAACACAAGTAAAAGGCTGTTCCTTTCTGCCGGACGAGCGGTTGCTCGTTGATGACCGAAAATGGAAGGATGAAACCTTTCGGTTTGTGTCCCATATGTAGGAATCAAGGACTGTTACAATCTGTTTTGTTGACGGATTTCCCGCGGCGTTTTTCCGGTGACTTCCCGTAAGATTTTGCGAAAATAGGAAGCCGAGCAAAAATTCAATCGATCCACGATTTCTTCCACGGTTAGGTCGGTTGTCAACAACAGGTTGACTGCTTTTTCTCCTTGAATGTGATGCCACGTTTCAATGGGGGTTGATTGTTTGACGGCACGAAACGCCGCATAGAGTCCGGATTCGCTCATCCGACAACGGCGCGCAAGTTCCGGAACCGAAATTTTGTTTTGCGACCGCATCCATTCCATCGCGATTTCTACTGCCTGTTCCCGTGCGTCGTACACTTCCCGTTGCATATGCGGTAATAGTGCATCCAATAACAAATACAGTCGTCCGATGGAATAACAATCAACGGTTCGATGTGCCGCCAATGCCTCGACCGCCGCCGTTACGACCGGTGTGGACGGAAGTTTTTGGAGGGAATATCCGACGGTTGTCGGCATCGGAAAATAGGAAAAACCGTAAGAATCAAAGCGTACTTCTGGTTCTCCCGTCCAGTACGACTCGTATTTTAATCCCATGGGAATGTAGAATAGTTCCCCTTTTTGCAGATGCAGTTCCGTTGTTTCACAGAGGATGCGTCCCTCTCCGCATTGCATTTGCCCAATGTAATGACACTGTACCCCGTTTCTGGCATCGGTATAATGCTGTCCGCGGAATGTCAGTTGTTGAAAAACAAAACTTTTTGAAGTAAAACTTCCATTCATATGGCATCCTCTTTTTTTTGCAGAATTATGGTCGTTCTTTTATACAATAGCATATTTTTTTTCGTTTGTCAAGGTGTTAAACTATATTCATCCATCATTTTTTGGGACAGAAAGGAATCATTATGAATACCAAACAGATCGTATTTACGGCACCGCGCAAGGCTGAACTGTTGGAAAGAGAATTGCCTGCGCTTGCCGCGGATGAAGTCTTGGTTCAGACTGCCGTTTCTACCGTTTCTTCTGGAACCGAGCGTGCCAATGTTTTGGGAGATCCGAATGTAAGCATTTATGAAGACGGAACAGAAGTTCGGTTTCCTCGTTACAGTGGGTATAGCTCATCCGGGACTGTTTTTGCCGTCGGTTCTGCCGTGACCGATTTTGCCGTCGGAGATCGTGTGGTCGTTTCATGGGGAAGCCATTCCGAGTATCAGATTTTGAAGGCATCAACCAATCTTTGCAAAATTACGGAGGAAGCGATTTCATTTGAGGAGGCGGCATTGTGCCACATTGCTACCTTTCCGCTTGCAGCAATTCGCAAGTGCCGTTTGGAGATCGGAGAATCAGCCATTGTTATGGGACTTGGTGTGTTGGGAATGACGGCTGTTCAACTTTTGCGTGCCGCCGGTGCGGTTCCAGTGATTGCCGCCGATCCGGTTGCATCCAAACGGGAGGAAGCTTTACGCTTGGGAGCAGATGTTGCATTGGATCCGCTTGCACCGGATTTTGCCGCGACCGTTCAAAAATTGACGGGAGGCGGAGCTCACGTGGCGATTGAAGTGACCGGTGTGGGTGCCGGACTGAACGGTGTTTTAGACTGCATGGCAAAATTCGGTCGTGTTGCTCTGTTGGGGTGTACACGCAATTCGGATTTCACTGTCGATTATTATCGTAAGGTACATGGTCCCGGAATCTCTTTGATCGGTGCACATACAAACGCGCGTCCGCAAACGGAAAGTTCTGCCGGGCTTTGGACGACTTTGGATGATGACGCGGCATTGCTACGTTTGATTGCCGCCAAGAGGTTGTCACTTGCTTCCATGATCGGAGAAACGCATTCTCCGGATGAATGTGAGGAAGTCTATGAGCGGCTCTGCCGGGAAAAAGCGTTTCCGACGGTTCAATTTGATTGGCGCAGACTGTGATTCATACGGTAAACGCATCAACAAACAGGTTACTTCCAAGCTGCTTCAAAAGTCTGGCGGAACGGTCGGCAACTGCATTTGCAGTTGCCGACCGTTTTGTTTGCTTATTTCACAGCCACGTTTCTTCAATGTGGCAGATATAATCCAGACTTTTCAGAGCCGCAATAATTTCCGTATGTGTTTTATATCGTTTTAATTCCGGACTGTCAATGGAGAGTGCGATAGAATACACACTGATGCCGGAGTTGACATAGGCGGGATTGGCTTCAATATCGTCAATTTTCAATCCGAGTCGGCGTAAGGTGGTTACAAAATCGTTTAAGTAATGACTGCTTTTTAATTCCAAATGAATCTCAAAATGATTGGAACGATTCTTCAAATAGCGTTCGGCATGCGGCAGGATGGAGAGGCAACACAGCAAAACACAAAATGCACAGATTGTGATGGTATAATAACCGGAACCGATAGCAAGACCGAGCGCAGCACAACTCCACAATCCGGCGGCGGTTGTCAATCCTTTGATCTGACTTCTGGAACTGACCAGCAAAGAATGTACGCTGATGATTGCAACGCCGATGATTCCCGCGCTGGAGAGGATGTAGGGGGAATTTCCGATGTAAGCATCCAAAAGAATCAGGATCGTTGTGGATAAAGAAATCAAAATGAATGTACGTAACCCGGCAGAATGCCGCTTACTGGAGCGTTCGCAACCGATGGCGGCTGACAGAAAAAACGATAAGGCGATTCGGAATACAATGCTGTAGGCATTGAGTGTTTGAGACCATTCGCCCAATAACTGTGCGATCGGATCTGTCATTTTCTTTTTCCTCCTTTTGCAAGATAAGCGGTTGATGTCAAGGCATTCAAATGTTCCTCGGCGGCTTCCGTAAAGGCTTGTTCTTCTTCACTGACGGCTTCTTTTTCTCGTTCCAATTCTTTTTGAATGATTTGGATCCGTTCGATCAGTTCTTCTACCGACGTTTTTTGAGGGTGGTCTGCTTTCGGCGATTCCAACGGAACGAGATCTTCCAATTTCGTGGAATATGATTTTGAAAGATAGAGGGAAAGTTTTGCGCAAGCGGGACCGATCAATTCGTACAGAACACTGGATGCCAAGATAATGGTTTGCAGTGCGATCCCCGTCTCACCGCCCAACGTTCTGGCGCCGAGGGCTGCCAATCCGATGGCAACGCCTGCTTGCGGAATGAGTGCCAATCCCAAATAATTTCCGATTTTTGCCGGCATTCCCGTGCACCGACATCCGATCCATGCGCCGATGTATTTTCCTGCAATGCGGACGAGAAAATACAGGATGCCGATGAGCAATAGAGGAGCACCTCCGATCGCACCGGACGGATGGATCAAAGCGTTTAAGTCAAAAGAGAGTCCGGAACGAACAAAGAACAACAGTAGGATCGGCGGACTGAAGTAATTTAATTGTTTGAAAAGTTTATCATCTTCGGCAATGTTAATATAGACGGTTCCCATAGACATACATCCCAACAGTGGGGAAACATCCAACGCGGCGCAAATTCCGCAAAAGGCAAACAAAAGCGCGATGGCGATGATCAAGCGGTTGTCGGTGGAACGCTTTTTGTGAATGAGCAATTTCATCAGAAGTCCGAATCCTCCACCCAAGAGCAATACACCGAGATTTTTGAGTACCGGTATCAAAATGTCGGCAACGTGAAATGCCCCACCGGCTGTGGATGCTACTGCCACGGAGATGGCGATGCTGTAAGCAAGCAATGCAACAATATCATCGTATGCCACCACTTGTAACAAAGTATCTACAAAATCGCCTTTTGCACCGGTTTGCCGAATCGTCATCATGGTGGAGGCTGGAGCCGTGGCGGATGCCAATGCCGCAAGAACGATGGAAAAGGAGAGGCTCAATCGGAGAATCCAAAAAGACAAAACAAAGACCAAGCAGGAGGCTGCAAGTGCTTCGGTCAGCGTAATGATGATGACTTTACCAATGTTATTTTTTAATTTGGAAAGTTGGAAGAATTCTCCCGTACTGAATGCAATCAAGGCGAGTGCAATATCTGCCAAAAATTCCGAGCCTTCTATGAAGGATTGCGGAATGAGATTCAAACAAAACGGTCCGATTAAAATTCCGGCAATGATGTAAGCGGTTACATTTGGTAACCTGAATCGTTTGGTAATGCGCGTCATCAGAAATCCGCTCAACAGCATCAGTGCAACGGAGATGATGATGGTTGCGGCATCTGAGGTTTCTCCCAATTTTTCATATAGTGAATCAAGCATCGTGTTCCTCCGGAAGCGGATTGAGATTCGTCTCCATGGCGCATTCGACAGGGCGAGGCGTTCCATCGGTATCTCAACCGAAAAAGTATTTTTTTCTATTGCAATTTCGTTGCTTAGATGATATAATTATATCACGATTTTGCATAAAGTCAAATTTTGATTTTTTGCGGAATGATAAATTATTTTTATGGGAGGCGGTCGGAGTGCTGGATATAAAACTGGAAACTTTATTGACTGTTGCCGAATGCAAAAGCTTTACAAAGGCATCGGAACTCTTGTCCTTGACGCAACCAGCGGTCAGTAACCATATCAATCAATTGGAGAAAGAATGCGGTGCAAAACTGTTTGTACGTGCCAAGGGAGATTGCAAATTGACGCAGGAAGGGGAAATTGCAGTCACATATGCCAGACGGTTGAAGGCACTGCATGAAAAAATGCTGTCTCGAATTGCCGATGAGCAAAAGCATATTTCCAGAGTTCGCGTCGGGATTACACATACTTCCGAGAACAACACCATTACCGAGGCGTTGGCGGAGTATGCTCTCCAATATCCCAACATCACCATAACGATTATTACGGATACCATCAATAATCTTTATGAAATGTTGGAGAATTATGAGCTGGATCTGGCAATCGTAGAGGGAAAACGATTATCCAAAAAATTAAATTATTTTATGTTGGATACGGATTATTTGGTTTGTGTTCTGAATAACGAGAGTGCATTGTGCGGGCATTCCATGGTTACGGTCGGAGACTTGAAAAAGGAAAATATGATTTTGCGGTTGCCGAGTTCGGCAACCAGGGGGTTGTTTGAGGCAACTTTGATCAGCATCAATGAATCCATTGACAATTTTAACGTTTCTTTGGAAGTGGATAACGTTGCAACCATTAAAGAGCTGGTCAGAAAAAACTTCGGTATTTCCGTTTTACCGCGCAGTGTTTGTATCAATGACGTAAAAAAAGGGAAGTTATCAATCCTTCCCATTGAAAATTTGAGTATGATGCGTGAAATCAATATTGCATACAACAAAGATTTCACGTATGTTGAAATGTTGGATGAGCTTGTTCGGCTGTATCAGGAAACAATGAAAAAGATGTAATGGCATTTGATTCCTTTTCAAACTGTTTTCGGATAACGGCTGGATATTCCGTCATGGAACGGTTTGCTGTATTGAGGAAAATGCCGGGTACCTTTTTAGATCCAAGATGTAATAAAAATTTCAAGACCGATAAAGATGAGGATGGCTCCGCCAAGAATATCGGCTTTTCCGGAGAGTTTGGTTCCGACTGTTTTTCCGAGAAGTAATCCGATCAAACAGATCAAAAAGGTGACGGCACCGATCAAAAGGCAGGCAAGCACTGCTTCAAGCAAACAGTAGTGGGAGATCGTAAACCCAACTGACAGTGCGTCGATGGAAGTTGCAATTCCCTGAATGAGAAGTGCTTTCCATCCGACGGCTGTTTTGTTTTCTTCCGAATGATTGTTTTTGAATCCTTCGTAGAGCATTTTTCCCCCGATGTAGCCGAGCAGAATCAATGCGATCCATGGAATAAATGTTTCAAACACCTTGAAATATTGCGCAATGGTGGAAACACAGATCCAACCGATCAGCGGCATTAAAATTTGGAATCCGGCAAAGACACCTGCCACACCGCAGGTTTTCTTTTTTTTCATGTTCGGCTCATTCAATCCGTTTGCAAGCGAAACGGAGAACGCATCCATTGCAAGCCCGATGCCCAATAAAATACTGTTAAAGAAGAATGAAAAATTCAAATTCATGGGATGTTCCTCCGGTTTATATGATAAATTGAATCAAGCAAAAAGCAGCATAAAGAGTCAACAGCGTCACGCCCTGCCACCGACTTAATTTTTTTGTGATGAATGCCGGAACGGTTAGCAGCAACATTACAAGGATCATGAGCGGAATGTCCAAAACCAGGGAGGCGTTTTGACCGAACAACAGTTTGCCGACGGGGACATCAAACGGGGCGAGGGAAACCGAAACGCCGGCTACCAAGACCAAATTGAACACATTGGCACCGATCACATTGCCCAAGCCTAAAGAAGCATGTCCTTTGCGGATCGACGTAATGGTGGTGATGAGTTCCGGCAAAGAGGTTCCGAGTGCAACAAAGGTTAAGGCGATAACGGTTTCCGGTACTCCGAGATTTTGGGCGATGGCGGTTCCGTGATTGACCAACAGATTGGCACCCACTGCAATCACGGCGGCACCGATCACCAGCAGTAACAAATCAAACCATAAGGCGCGATCTTTTTCCGAGGTCGTTTCAAGTTCGGCTTCATTCGGATGTTTCAAGCCGTGCCGAACGTTCAGTATCATATAGAGTAGGAAACCGGCAAGCAATAGAAAGCCGAGCCATTGCGGGAATGTACCGAATACATAGGCAGCCACGCAATAAACGGCGGCAGAAGTGAAAAAGAAAATGACCGGCAATTTCATGGTTTTTGTATTGACGGGTCCCGGTGTACAGGTTACCGAGATTGCGGCAATGAGGGCTGTATTGCAAATAATGGAACCGATGGCATTCCCATAAGCCATGGAACTTTGTCCCTGTAAGGCGCCGGTGGTGGATACCATGACTTCCGGTAATGTTGTGCCGATGGATACGACGGTAGCCCCCACAATGATGTCCGGCAGATGAAATTTCTTTGCGATTCCCGTTGCACTGTCTACAAACCAATCTCCGCCTTTGATCAGCAGTACCAGCCCGAGTGCGAACAACAGAATGTTTACGAGCATTGTTTTTTTCCTCCGATGGTCATAAAAAAATCCAAGCACGGTACAACCGTACTTGGTGTCATACAAAAAATAAAGACTCCATGTACAGCTATCCCCGTAGCTTTACATG
>CAZUYA010000050.1:0-8350 GCA_964624685.1 uncultured Ruminococcus sp.
TTCATATTCGCCTGAATCTTAAATACAAAAGCGGAAAAAGCATTCTCAAACGGTTCCACTGTCCGCTCGCCCGCACGCCGTGCCAACGGCGCGGTCGTCATTTTGAGGAAATGTTCCAAGAAAAATTCCACTCCGAAATTATTCAAAGCCGAACCGAAGAATACCGGTGACAACTTTCCGCAACGAACCGCTTCCAAATCGAAATCAAAGCAAGCACCATCCAAAAGTTCCACCTGTTCTGTCAATTCCTTTCGGGCATATTCCCCAATCAATTCGTCCATGCGTGCGGTATCTGCAATGTCGCAATCAATGGAGGAAAGACGATCCCGTCCGCGGTGGGAATCTCCAAACGCCAAAATACGATGTCCGTCACGATCATATACCCCCTTAAAACCGACTCCGCAACCGATCGGCCAGTTCATCGGATAGGTTCCGATCCCAAACTCTTTTTCCAACTCATCCAACAGGTCAAACGGATCTCTGGCTTCATGATCCAATTTGTTAATGAACGTAAAAATCGGAATATGGCGCATGGCACAAACCTTGAAAAGTTTCCGCGTTTGCGGCTCAATGCCCTTTGCGGCATCAATCACCATCACGGCACTGTCAGCCGCCATCAAGGTGCGGTAAGTATCCTCCGAAAAGTCCTGATGCCCCGGCGTATCCAAAATATTGATGCAATATCCTTCATATTCAAACTGCATAACCGATGAAGTGATGGAAATTCCTCTTTTTTTCTCCATTTCCATCCAATCAGAAACGGCATGACGGTCAGATGCTTTTCCTTTTACCGATCCGGCAGTTTGAATGGCACCTCCATAGAGCAAAAATTTCTCGGTCAGCGTCGTTTTACCGGCGTCCGGATGTGAAATAATGGCAAACGTTCGGCGTCTGTTGATTTCCTGTTCCAATTTGTTCATGTCGTTCATAACCTTTCATCTTCCTAATTCCGAATAGATATTATACCACAGTTTCTATCGAAATGCAAGTGCTTTTCATGGATTTTGTGAACAAAAGAAAAAAAGCGAGAGATGCTTTCCGCGAAAAGCTCTCTCGCTTTTTGACTCAAATTCCGTAAACTTTTTTTGCATTTTCGGAAAGAATTTTTCGACGATCGGAATCGGACAGGGACAATTGCAAAAATGTTTGCAATTCCTGTTTCGGTGACCACATCGGGAAATCACTTCCGAACAGAACACGATCGACACCGTAACGGTCGATCAACCGTTCAACCAATTTCAAATCGTTTTTGATAAACGGAAAAGTGGAAGAACAGTCAACATAAAGATTATCCGTTCCTGCCAAATCATTTGCTGCCTCTTCCCAAAGTGACCAACCACCGAAATGTGCACCGATAACGGTCAGTTTCGGAAATGCTTTCAGCACGGGCAACAGCCGATTGGGATTGGAAAAATCGTATCTGGAATCTCCCGTGTGCATTAAGATCGGTAATCGTTCGTTTTCACATAACTCGTATATCGGAAACATTCTGCGATCATCAATGGGAAACCCTTGAATATCCGGATGGATTTTGATTCCGTGCAAATGCAATCGTTTGATTTCTTGTATAAGTGCCTCCGGATCCTCACAATCCGGATGTGCAGTCCCCAATCCGGTCATAGTTCCGTTTGCATGCTGTACGGACTCTGCAATAAAAGTATTGATGCTCGCCACCTGCTTCGGAGAAGTTGCAACCGATTGCACAATAAAATGATCGATGCCACAAGAGGTTCCCATCTCCAAGAGTTCACTGACAATGCCGTGGCAAGCCGCATGTGTATTGTAAAAAGCATCCGTTCCCGCAACCGCACGGGATGCAATCTTTTCCGGATAAATGTGACAATGCGCATCAATGACTGTAAATTCTCCTACCATACCCGTTACCCTTTGCTTTCATTCTTTCCAAGTCCCAATTTTTCAATTGCGTTCTCGCGCATTTTATATTTGAGAATCTTTCCAGCGGCATTCATCGGAAATTTTTCCACAAAATCAACATACCGCGGTACTTTATGCCGCGCCATGCTGGCGGCAACGAACTCCTTCATTTCCCGTTCGGTCATTTGTTCTCCGTCTTTGAGAATGACACAAGCCATAATTTCTTCTCCATATTTTTCATCCGGTACACCGATCACCTGCACATCACTGACTTTGGGACAGGTATATATAAATTCTTCGATCTCCTTCGGATAAATATTTTCTCCTCCGCGGATAATCATATCTTTGAGACGTCCCGTAATGCGATAGTTTCCATCGGATGTGCGGCAGGCAATGTCTCCGGTATGAAGCCATCCTTCCTCATCAATTGCCGCAGCGGTAGCAAGAGGCATTTTATAATATCCCTTCATAATGTTATAACCTCTTGCGACAAACTCCCCGTTCACTCCGTCCGGACAATCATCGCCCGTTTCCGGATCAACAATTTTACACTCCACATTGGCAAAAGCACTGCCGACCGTTTCGGTACGAACTTCCAAAGAATCGTAATAACTGCTCATCGTACATCCGGGAGAAGCTTCAGTCTGACCGTAAACCGACACGATCTCCTTCATATTCATGACTTGAGTCGCTTTTTTCATCAAATCTGCCGGGCAATTGGAACCCGCCATGATCCCAATTCGCATATGCGAAAAATCGGTTTTGGAAAAATCCTCATGTTCCATCATAGCAATAAACATGGTCGGTACACCGTTAAACGCCGTGATATGTTCGTTATGCACACATGCCAAAGCCGGCTTCGGAGAAAAATACGGCAACGGCAACATAGTCGTACCATGCGTCATGGAAGCGGTCATGGACAAAACCATGCCGAAACAATGAAACATCGGAACCTGAATCATCATACGATCTGCCGTGGAAAGATCCATATGATCGCCGATATATTTTCCGTTATTGACAACATTATAATGCGTCAACATGACTCCCTTCGGAAAACCGGTCGTTCCGGAAGTGTACTGCATATTGCAAACGTCATCTTTATCGACGGCAGCTGCCATACGATAAACCTCGCCAACGGGTACTCTGGAAGCATATGCCAAAGCATCGTTCCATTCCATGCATCCTTTTTGACGGAATCCGACAGTAATCACATTTCGCAAAAAAGGTAACCGCTTACTGTGCAAGGACATCCCCGGTTTGAGCTTTTCCAATTCCGGACACAACTGCGCCAAGATTTTTCCGTAATGCGTATCCTTGGAGCCTTCCGTTAAAATGACCGTATGCGTGTCCGATTGTTTGAGCAAGTATTCAGCCTCATGAATTTTGTATGCCGTATTGACCGTTACCAAAACAGCCCCCAACTTGACGGTAGCCCAAAATGCAATGTACCATTGCGGAACATTGGAAGCCCATACCGCCACGTGTGTTCCCGCCTTGACTCCCAGCGCAATCAACACCCGTGCAAATTCATCTACATCATCACGAAACTCGCTATAAGTACGGGTATAATCCAATGTTGTATATTTGAACGCATATTGATCCGGAAATTCCTCTACCATGCGATCCAAGACCTGTGAAAAAGTAGCGTCGATCAACAGATCTTTTTTCCACACATACTTTCCGGTATGCGCGCGATTATAATACAATGTAGTTTCCTTGCGCGAAGGATCGCCGAACTGATGCATAAACCCGATAAACTGCGCCAAAATGAGTTCCATGTCATCCAATTCCTCACACCATGCAGGATCCCAAACTAGGGAAAGAAAACCATCGTAATTGACAGAACGAAGTGCCAACATCATTTCTTTGATCGGCAAATCTCCCTCCCCCAACAAACAATGCTCCGCCTTGCCGGATGTCATTTTCGCATCATTAATATGAACGTGACGGACATAAGCACCCAAATTTTGAATGACTTTTTCCGGAGATTCCCCTCCTTCAAAATATGCGGCGGAAAAATTCCATAAAGCCGCCAAACGATCACTTGCAAAATCTTCCAAAACATCTCGTAAAACGTTGCTCTCGGCAAATACTCCCGAGGTTTCCAAAAGCAAGGTCACTTCCCTTCTTTCGGCTTCTGGCAACACCGATCGAAGGACTTCCGTCACCTGTTCCGTTGCCATCGTCAAAGATTTTTTCGGTACACCGCTTGCACGGATCCGAATATAAGGAATGCGCAAATCGGACGCAATGGTCATGCAGGTTTGCAGTTCTTCAGCGGTAGCCGCCGGATTCGTAACCGGATCACAGATCGCGTCGATGCAAGGAATCCGAAGTTTTTTTTCATACAGCTTGCGGAGCGTCGCGGCAGTGCGATACTCGCCGAATGCACTGTTGCGATCCGTAAATAACGCATTTCCGATATTGTGCAATTCAATGCCGGAAAAATTCATGCGTTGTGCGATCTCGCAAAATTCATCAAAATCGCGTCCGTGCCAACCTTTTGTCGAAAATGAAAATTTCATACGGATTCCTCCTCATAAACGATTTTATTGACCGCATTGATATAAGCACGGATCGCCGCACCGATAATATCTGTGGAAATGCCCTTGCCGGAATATAATTTTCCTTCAAAGCGAAGCTTGACCAAAGCCGAGCCAACCGCTTCTTTTCCTTCCGTAACCGATTGGATTTGGAAATCATCCAATTCATAATGATGACCGAGAATCTGTTCGATAGCACGAAAAGCCGCATCAACAGGTCCGTCTCCAATACAAATACCGGTGGTCGGTTGCCCGTCCTTTTCCAATGTAATTTGTGCACTGGAAGAAATAATATTGCCGTTGTTGATGACATAATTGATCAACCGATATGTCGCCGGAACTTGCAAAGCAATGCTTGCAACAATGGCTTCCAATTCCTTTGCTCCGACACGTTTTTTTTCAGCCACACGTAAAAATTCTTCGTAGACCTTGACCTGATCCTCTGAAGATAGATCATAGCCCAAAGCTGCAACCGCCGCCGAAACAGCTTCTTGTTCATCGTTGACATCCAAACAAAATTCATCTTCTACCGCATTGCCGGAAGGAACAAACGTTTTATCATTTTTCACATTTTCCAAAATCCAACGAATTTGTTTGACAACACGGTGAATCTCGGTTGCCCGCAAAGAAGTTGTCATTCCGTAAGTAATGCCGCAATTTTGAATCATATCGGCAAAAACATCCAATGCGGTTACATTGCCACCGACAGCGGTCTTGACGCCGGATGCGCCGGATTTGACGGCAAGGACTGCCGCGGCACAAGCCATACCGTGTTGATTATTACAACGCACATAAATCGGAACAGTCGTTTTTTTCGTCAGGCATTGAATAAAATCGGCAAAATCATCCGGTAATTGTTCTGCGGCATCATCACAAACAGTCAAAGCCGTAGCACCCGCCTCTGTTGCCGTGCGGATCGCGGCATCCAAAAACGCGGTGTCCGCACGTGTTGCATCTGTTGCGCAAAATTCAACATCACTGCAGGCATTGCGTGCCATGGAAACCGTTTGTTCGATCCATGTCAACATCTTATCAGCCTTTTTGTGGCAGATATACTCCATACCGATGGAAGAAACCGGCAACTCAATTCGAATCCTCGGATGTGCGGCATTGGCAATCGCGGCAATCGCGTTTTCGACACTTTCCGCAGTCAACCCGGCTGCAACCGAAATAACGCTTTTTTTTACAAAGCTCGATACGGTTCGGATCAATAAAGTATCGGTTCTGACATTTACGATCTCCGGCAGTTCAATGACATCAACCGCCAACCGTTCCAAATGTCTGGCAATTTCAATTCGCTCTTTGAAACTAAAATTGCTGCCTTCCCGGCAAAGCGTCGTGTCAATCATTTGAATTTGTTTCATCATTTTTCTCCTCTCATTGCTTCGAGAATCTTAAACACAAAAAAATCCCCGAAGCGGATTGTAATCCACCTCGGGGACGAAATCAAAAAAAGATTCGCGGTACCACCCCAGTTACCGATCTCACATCGGTCACCTCATAAGGCTCAAACAAGCCTTTTGCCATGATAACGGTGCATGCCGTGGACACTTACAAAATCAAGTTCAGCATCCCTGCTCCGAAACGAGACTTCCTCTTCCCCCTCAAGCGACTCGCACCATCCGCCGCCTCTCTGAATAAGGGCTTTGAAAAGGAATAATTCCATCAACGCATTTTGAATATGGCTTATTATATCATTTCAACACCGTTTTGTCAAGAGCTTTTTTTCATTTTTTTCGATTTTTTTGTTGAATTTTCAAAGTACAAAGCTGTCGTCAGGGGCATATTGCCAAATATTCAAGCATAAGCCGATGCCGGATTTCCTTGATATCAACATCCTGCGTTGCCGCTGTTTTTGCCAACCCAACAATATTACGATGATGCGCATTACCGCTGTCATATTTAGGAATATAGATATTTGCTTTGTTCAAACTATAGCCATTCGATTTGAAAGAGCTGTGCATATATTGCCGAACAATCTCGCTGTTGAGGATTCCGCAAATAAAATGAGCCTCCTCTTCGCCAATAAAATTGCCTTGCTTATCTTGGCTGATAAGAATCGTATGTTTCACGCATATAGTGGGTTTCCTTTCTCCCCATGGCGTTGTTTCCGGTTGGATCACACTTGCGCAAAAATGGCTGTTATCTCTTGCAGCAACGATATATTCAGCAAATGTATAAGGACCGATTTTTGACAAAGCATAAAATTCTTCCCCGCGATGCATACGTTTACTTTTTTCCGATTGTTGATCTATGATTGCTTTATGATTAGCGAGGTACATAAAAACATTCCGATTTTCCGCCAACATTTGCTCTGCGGAGATTGGTGATTTTGTGTTTGTCTGTTGATACAGCAATATACAATACTCATTACTTGTATCGTATCGAAATGCCGTAATATGAGGTCCTGTTGTAATAGGATAAATGTTTCCGGTTTCAAAATCCCATCCCTTGTCCGGCATATCTTCGATCAAATATTTTGATAATTGGAATTTTTTGTTGGCAAATCTATAATGCCCTGATGTTTCGGATTCCCCCATTCCCGTCAGCATATATAACTCTTGTGGGGTAAATTCAACTCCCGTGCGATATAGATACTGTGTTTCTCCTATGATTTTATCAAAATCATACTCCGGTGAAACATATGTAAAAGCGGTGGTCTTCTCAGACATCTGTTTTGCCGTTCCGCTTTTGATAATCAGATTGCCCATCACAGATTCATAAGGAGAGGCGTTTAATACAAGATCTGATATTTGCTTTGATCTTGTGATGTAGGTAACGGGAATCCCCTTAGAATACTCTTGAAACTTTCTTGCGAAATAGTACGTGTTAAAATCTTGTGTAACCGGTTTATTGTCACATCTGAAAGGACGCAGAGGAGCCAGCCAACAATCTATATGTTGCAAATACAATCGTTCTTTCGTTTCAAAATCAATCCAAAAGTTTCTGAATTCTTCATAAGAGTTTTGCGACATGATGCTATCGGGCATCAAAAATGCAAGAACTCCGTTGCGACTTAACCAATTGGTTGCGGTTACATTGGAAATCAATGCACAGATATTCAATTGGGTACCTCCAAATTGACCGGCACCGGAAAATATGTGTTTAATATCGCATAATTTCTTGATTCTGTTTGCATACCTTGCCGGCAAATGCTCCCATTTAACCCAAGGTGGATTACCGACAATCAAGTCAAACTCTGACAATCGTGCAATCAACATAAAATTTGTAGTAATTCGAACCCAAATACCATCCCAGTTATTTTGATGCAAATCGGTTAACGAAACAGACAAATCTTTTATTTTGGACATTAAAGTTTCGGATCCGCGCTCGTCCTCCGTCAATTTGTCAGACAGTACCGCAAATACGATATCGGGATCATCCGTTTTGACGCACGCTTGAAGTTCGCACATCACTTTCCCGAAATCAGGAAGCTTCACATATCGTTCAGGTAGAATTACATCAAACGACTTTTGATTGTTTGTGACCGAATACTGAAAACACGGAATATCATCAATCACAATTCTTTCTGCCAAAATAGCGGAATCCCCCAAATAAACAGGAATTTCCGTATTCTTCATTTCCCCGAAAGGTTGCAATGCCAAATAGTATCCGACTCTGGCAGAAAGAACAGAAAGCGGATTGATATCAATGCCATATACTCTAGATAAAATATTGTCTTTCAATCGGTTCTTTTCTGCAATTGTCATTGCGTTGATATTGACATCACCAACAATTTTTTTGATTAAAGAAATCATAAATATTCCGGAACCGCAACAGGGATCTATTGCCTTCCAGGTGCTTTGATTCCCTATATCACCGATGGCTTTTTCAACAACATAATCCGCAAGCCATGCCGGTGTAAAGTACTCACCCATGGAATGTCGAATCGACTTGGGAATGATGCTCATATACAAATCCTTGAAAATGTC
>CAZUYA010000050.1:8450-10627 GCA_964624685.1 uncultured Ruminococcus sp.
TGGAATGTCGAATCGACTTGGGAATGATGCTCATATACAAATCCTTGAAAATGTCGTATAACATCTAAAATTACAGTATAGAATTCATCGTTCCACTGCAAGGAATCACAATACCAAGAGAAGAAATCTCCCTCCAAAAAATTCGTGATATTATTATTTCGATATGAATATCCATCTTCCATTTTTTCAAAGAATTTTTGCATTTCAGCTGAAGTGGAATTTGACAAATCAAAGTAATTTTTAGAATGATCGCTGTATTCAATATGATCGATAACCTTGCACGCAATCAGCTTAACAATAATTGCATACGTGGTCTGTAGTGCATACAATGCACAGTATTCACTTTGAGGGCTATCAATTGTATCGAAAAAAATAAGCGATAAGTCTTTTCTTCGTTTTTGAATATCATTGCCTTTTCCATTGTCCTCCAAAGAAAGATGCATGAGATTGCGCCATTCTTCAAACAGCATCATGGTTTTAGCCGTTTTTGTTGTTTTCAACGCTTGATAGAGAGACAACGCAACACTTTTGGATATAGACGGTGCAATAGTGTCAATTGCAAAATCACGTAAAATATTTGCCGGAACAAATCGTTTGGTATGATTGGAAAGAATAGCGTGAATGATAACATCAATATCATTGTTTGTAATCGTGGAAAGAGGGGTATGCTTAACGATACCATTGACAAAAGAGAAATAGCAAACTTTGATTCCATCCGTCAAAATCGCATGATATTGAATCTTCTGCTCCAAGTATATGGCATTCAAATAGTCAACTACCTGCTGCGCCGCAGTCTCAAAATGCTCTTTTGTTTTTAATTTTGAATGATGCTTATATTCAATAATCAAGTGATTAACGACCGCATCCAAACGTCCGTAATTACTTTTCCTTTTCACTGACTCTCCAAAGGTGTGGTTGATTCCGGATACGGTTTGTTCTTTGATGATTTCAAGAATACGATCCGTATGTTTTCTGATCATGTAATATAATTCTCTCTCAAAAATACCGGCGGTTGTAGATTCACTGTTTGATCTTGCGGCTTGTTTCATAATAGATGTTCTTAATTCATCCACATCGGAAACATATTCCCCACTATTCAACCATTCTGTTATCCGATTCGTTTTTTTCATAGCGTATTCCTTTTATTTTTTCAATATTGATCTCGTTGAATGAGTGTCATCATCCCATCTTGGTTCTATTATAGCACATCTATTTACCAAAATCAAATGGTTTTGGAAAAGTGGCAAGTAAAATATTTTGCTTTTGACAAAAAAGAAAAAGGCATCACAGATTTTTCATCTTTGATGCTTTCCTTGTCTTGTTTGATTTTGGTTATTGCCCCGTTCAGACACACATACATTTTGTATCAACCGATTTTTTGATGATGGGACGAATTTATCTTTTGGTTATTCTTTTGCAAAAGCCATAACAAGACCTGCAATTCCGCACGCTCCGCCTGCAAAGCACCAAATCATATAGGTTTCGCCGGCAGAAAACGGTTCGGTTGCAATTCCCACAATTGCAAGCAGAATACCAAAAAGAATCAGAGCAATACCGCTTAACTGCTTTTTCATGCAATCACACACCTCTTTCAAATTTTTATTTTTTCGGTAGAACATCCAATTCCAAATTCAAACCGTTTGGGTTCGGATGAGTCTCCTACCGATGAAACATTCGGATTGATATCCGAATCACGCCATCGGGGTATGAAGTTTGGCACGTCGCTACGCGCCCCCGATATTGGGGAGCGGCAACTTTCCGCTGTATTTATCAAAATATTTTGATTCAAACGACACCCCTGTACTAAAAAGAGACACCCGAAGTGTTAGAACGATTAATTTGACACCACTTTAAGCTTAAAAATCAATTACAACAATCAGCGGTATTATCGTTTTCTCTTTTCTTGAAAAATAATTTTTCTTCAACCAATGAGACGATCCAATGAGCAACATTACCAAACCCAAACATTAAAATTATTACATCCAAAGTAAAAGTTACTGTATGAGTTAAATAAAGAATAAAAAATACTCCATAGTAAACAAAATTAATAATTACCGAAGTTATCATAGTATAGATGGTCTTTCCGCAACCGATAAACATACTATCTACAATAACTGAACCCGCATATGCAATATAGAATGGTGCTAGTTTAATTGTAATTAAAAATATCTCATTTG
>CAZUYA010000051.1:0-10596 GCA_964624685.1 uncultured Ruminococcus sp.
AGCCCATAAAAACGGTAGGCAGGTAAAGCGCTAAACGGCTCTACCTGCTTTTTCTCTTTAAGGATTAAAATTATCAAATTCGTCTATAAAACAAAATAGCCCGAACTTCTTACCAACGGTAAAAAAGTTCAAGCTATTAAGACTTGGTGCGGGTAAAAGGACTTGAACCTTCACGAAGTTGCCCCCACTAGAACCTGAATCTAGCGCGTCTGCCAATTCCGCCATACCCGCATATGGATGCTCCATCGGAACATGTATCAGTATATCATACTTTTGGTTTTTTGTCAATAGATTTTTTCAAAAAACGTAAAATATTTTCTCAAATCCACAAAATCAAATTGCTTTTGCAGGAATGTTTTTTGCATACATATCTATGTCCCAAACGAAAATCGGCTGTGTACAAACAAGCAGATTCGCCTGTTTGCACACAGCCGATTTGTGTTGACTTTATTCAAAGGAATGTGCTTTGATAATCGAATTGACGGCTTCCCGAATGTTCAAAAGCGTTTGCGCATCGTGTGCGCAACGGTCAAAGCGAATCTCTCCTCCAAAAATTCGTTCCATTTCGGCAATCAATGCTTCTTTTCCGCAAACGGTCTCAGCCAACTTCATGGCACGCATATCCTGCAACGCTTCAAAAAAGGAAACCAGCCGAATCGACTCCAATGCAGTACCATCCTGCGCCGGGTACACCGAATGTGTATCTCCTGCCGGAACCCAATAATCCCCGCTTTGTTCAAGATAAGGATTGATACTATCCACGGAACAATGGTCGTTATAATGATTGAATCCCCAATGCAGAAATCCTTCAATATCGTACTTATAAAACTGCATTCCGATGCTTCGCGTTCGCCACAGCGGCATGGCGATCAATCGGTTGGAAACATCCTTACACTGTCCACAGCAATAATAAGTCCACAAGCCACGCACATGTGCTTGAAGGAACGGCTCAATGTGGTCGTTTGACGGAATCGGAAGTTCCACAACCCCTTGACGCCAATATTCAAAGTCGGACAGTGCGTCCATGATCGGATACCCGCGCAACAGTTCCGCAACAACGCTTTTTGCAGCGCGGTAAGATTCCATTTGATCGTCGTTCGGCTCATCCGAAATATGGAAAAAGCAACGCTTGTCATCCCCTCTTTGACGCATATGTTCCAAGAAAGCCGGAATCAATGCTCGCAGATACCGTACATAATCTTCCCCAACGGCATCCGTCTCCCATCCGAACAACTTCCGATATTCTCCGTTGACCGTTGCCATGATCTTCGGTGCATGTACGGCTCCCCACTGTGTAAAGAAATGCGCGATTTCCAAATATTGAATACCGACGCGATCACACAGATCGATCCAACGATCCAATCGTCCAAAATCGAACTTGTAACCGTCGGCATCCAACGAAACATCAATCAATTGTGTAGTCAGGCGTTCTCCGCCGATCTCGGTATCCAACGGCGGCGTATGGATGGGCGTCAGCAACATATTCACGCCATTGCGCACCGCTGTGCGAGCAAATTGTTCAATGATTTCCCAATGTCTTTCCGACCAAACCTCACAATGATAGTAAGCGGCAAGCGTATCGCAATGAAACCATTGTGTAAAGCGTAATTCCTGTTGAGGAAGAACCGCATCGATCAAATCAATATCCAATTCCTGCACCGAAACAGGCTCCCCGGCATCGTCCGAAAGCGAAACCGTCACCCGATGTTCTCCCGCCATCACCCGTTCCGATGCTTCCACCTCGATCCACACGCTGTGCAGTTGACACCGTACAACGGGCAATTTGCCGTGATAATGCAAAGGGCGCAAAAGATCCGGATAAAGACCGGGTACGGTACGAAGATAGTTGTCGTCGGGCGGCGGCTCCGGACACGGCATCACGACCGGAACGTTTTCCACCGCGCGAGCCGAAACATGCAATTCATCCGAATGCTCGATCTTCAATGCCAAAAGATCGACCTGTGCGGTGTGAAGTGTATCGGATGTATATAAAAACTGAACAGACAACCGTTCGTTTTTGAGCATCGAAATTTTGCGCAACGGAAGATAATCGTCGATGCTGTCATCCAAAAAACATTTTTCAAGAGATGAAACAATTTTTGTTTGAACCATATATAGCATCCTTTCCAAAAGCGAATTGAATCCAGTATATCACAGAACGACCGACATTACAAGTTCTTTTTGCATATTTGGTCTAAAATTCAAAGATCGGCAAGCCGAACCGAAAGATGCAAATTTCAAGAATCTATGAACCAATCAGCCAAGTTGACGCAAAACCGCCTCGATGGTTTTCCAAAACACCTCCACGGAGGCAAGATCCAATCGCTCTTGCGGAGAATGAATGTCATACATGTTCGGTCCGACCGAAATCATATCCATATCCGGCAATTTGGAATAAATGATCCCACATTCCAACCCGGCGTGAATCACATCAATCGTTGCGTCTTTCCCGGTAACTTCCCGATAAGCGTTCAAATACGCATCCCGCACAGCGGAAACCGGTACATAGCACCAACCGGGATACCGACTGTAATGACGTGTGGTACAACCGGTCACCGCCGCCAACGCATCCAATTCCCGCGCGGAAGCATCCAATCTGCCTTCCGTGGCGGAACGGGAAGAAAACACGAATGTAATCTCTCCACACGCTTCATCGGTTGCAATTACACCGAGATTGCGTGACCATTCCACCAGTCCCGCCACATCACGACTCATTGCCAAGACACCGTTTGCCGCACACGCAAGCACTGCCACAGCGCGGGCAGTATCTTCCTCCGACAACATGGTTTTCGGTGCCGAAATACGTTCTGCGCAAACGCGGAAGTCGGAATCGGAAACCACCAGCTCCGGGCGAATTCGTTCTGCTTCGCGAGTCAGGCAATCCATCGTCGCTTGTGCGTTTTCAACTGCGATGACCGCACAACATTCCCGCGGGATCGCGTTATCCTTGGATCCGCCGTGCAAAGCGACCAAACGGAAGCATACCGTCTCCGAAAGAACAGCAAGCAAGCGTCCCATCAACTTATTGGCATTGGCTCTGCCCGTGTTGATGTCGGCACCGGAATGTCCTCCCATCAACCCTTTGACCGTTATGGAGATACATTCCCCGGAAAACGGAACAGGCGATGTCTTCAACTTCAAATCGGAACGAAGACCGCCGGCACACCCCGCCGTAACCACGCCCAACGCCTCGCTATCCAAATTGATCATGCGCCGAGCACGAAGTTTGGAATAATCAAACCGATGCGCACCGTTCAAACCGACTTCCTCCGATACGGTGAACAAACATTCCAATGCGGGATGCTCTGTCAGTGCACCGTCCAAAATTGCCAGCATCACGGCAACGGCGATTCCGTCATCGCCCCCCAACGTTGTACCGACCGCCCCCAACAAATCGCCATCCAAAAACAGTCGGAGCGGATCTTTCATAAAATCATGGTCAACATCACTGTTTTTTTCACACACCATATCGGTATGCCCTTGAAGCAAGATCGGTGCGGCAGTTTCCTTTCCCGCAGTTGCCGGCTTCTTAATCAAAACATTGTGTACTTCGTCACGGCTGTATTCCAATCCGCGCGCCTCGGCAAACGCAACCAAATAATCGGCGATCTGCTCTTCATGATCCGACGGATGCGGGATTGCACAAATCTCCTCAAAAAAACGAAATACCGTAGCCGGCTCTCTCCCATGAATCAAATATTCCATCAAACATCAAACTCCCTTCGTCAAACCGCAAATGCGGCACATCAATAAAGTTCTTTCGGCTCTGTCTTCCTCGATCACATTCTGCTGCGCTTATCTCTGGAAAGATTGATCGCACCTTCATGCAACAGATCCAAATTGTCCAACGACTTTCCGGTTCCGATGGCAACACAGGATACCGCATCTTTGGCAACGCGTGTTTTGATCCCCGTGACTTGCGTCAGTAAACGGTCAAAGCCATACAAAAGACTGCCGCCTCCCGTCATCACAATGCCGTTATGTAAAATATCGCCCAACAATTCCGGCGGAGTATTTTCGATCACCCAACAGACCGCATCCAAAATGGCAGTCACCGGTTCAGCCAATGCCTCAATCATCTCTTTGGAACTGATGGTCACAAGCTTCGGCAATCCTTGACGGATACACCGTCCTTTGACCTCTACGCGAATCGGATCCGGATGATCATATACCGCGCCGATTTGTTTTTTGACAGCCTCGGCAGTCCGTTCGCCGATCAAAACTTGATACTTGCGGCGAACATAACGGATAATCGCTTCATCGAATTTATCTCCGGCAATCTTGGTCGAGCGGGATACCACAACGCCTCCCAAAGAAAGAACAGCCACATCGGTCGTTCCTCCGCCAATATCCACCACCATATTTCCGACAGGCGCATAAATATTCAACCCCGCACCGATGGCGGCGGCAACCGGCTCTTCGATCAAATAAGTCTTTTGCGCCCCCGCTTCGCGCGCGGCATCCAATACTGCCTTTTCCTCGACTTCCGTAATTCCGGACGGAATACAGATCATCACGCGCGGCGGAAAAAACATACTGCCGCAAGCACGGCGGATAAAATACTGGATCATCTTCAACGTGACCTCATACTGACTGATCACACCGTCCCGCAACGGACGTACCGCGGCAATATTCCCCGGTGTCCTGCCAAGCATTTGTTGCGCCTCGACACCGACGCGGAGAATCCGATCGGTATTGGTATCAATGGCAACCACCGACGGTTCTTGCAAAACGATTCCTTTTCCCTGCACATAGACCAACACCGTTGCGGTTCCGAGATCAATGCCGATGTTCCGATTGAGTTGCACCCGATGTAGCGGGGATAACAATTTTGCCGCAATTCCCGTTTTTCTTCCCGATGGTTTTCGATTTTTCGATTCGCCGGTCTTCAGACTCGACGGTCGGCTCGTCTCTCGCTGTGATTCCTTTGTTTCCTGTTTCATCGGACATGACCTCCTTTCCATTCAATCATCCGTTTCACCAAATATTATACATGATTTTACTGTCAAAATCAATTGTTTTCACACAAAAAAACTCGTTTTCTTCAAAAAATTCAACGAGTTTGCTGATTTTCTTCATCCACTGCAATCACAATACCGCACACCCGTTTGGCACCCATCCGATACAACAAACCGGAACATGCCGCCATCCCGGCTCCGGTCGTTACAATATCATCTGCCAAAAGGACAGTCTTCCCTTTGCAATTTCCGTTTTGCACCGCTCGAAACGACCGTTTTGCGTTTTGAATTCGTTGATCGGCATTCAGTTGTTTCTGCGTGCGATCGGCACCGAAACGGCGAACAATCAGGCGTTGCATGGAAAAGCCGCATTGTTTTGACAATTGCAATGCCAATTGCCGTGCTTGATCGGTTCCGTAAAGCAACCTTGCACGATGTCTGCGCGGCAAATAAGTCACAATCGTATCCTTCGGATTGACATCGTTCTGTTCTGCCCATTGCAAAACGGCAGGTGCCAGTCGGGCTGCCACAAAAGAAGAGGTCTTAACATCATCCCTTCGCTTCATGTGATAGATCACTCTGTTTTGAACCGGAGAACTTTTGTGCGGACTGTAAAAAACGAGTTTGAACAGTACATCACAATTCGCCCGTTGCATCAAAGGTGTCACACACAGGCATTGCGTGACCGGTTGCGCACAAAAGTCACACGTTTCCAATTCCTCACTCTGCCATAACAACGTGCAGGAAGGACATAGCGCACAGCCTTCTCTCCGACATTCCGACGGTTCCCTCCAATTCAACAACATATGGCACGACGAGCATCGCGGCGGGAAAACAAGCTCCCGCATATACCTCAAGAATCCGCTTCCTTCAACCATTGTGTCAACCCCGTGTAACGCATGGATTGCCGTTCATTGTGTACCATGGCGGCAATCACATCCTCCCGTCCGACCAAAATCACCATGCTTTGCGCCCGTGTCACCGCCGTATAAAACAGATTGCGTGATTGCAACAACATCGGCGCACTTCCCAAAGGAATCACCACGATCGGATATTCGCATCCTTGGCTCTTATGTACCGTAACCGCATAGGCAGGTTCCAACTCCTCCAACAAACCGAAATCATAGATCACCGTTTTATCGTCAAAGCGCAGTTTCATCGTCTCTTCACGGAAATCAATCTGTAAAATAACCCCAACATCACCGTTAAAAATACCGTTGCCTTCGCTACCGTCCTCCCGTTCCCATATCACATCATAATTATTCCGCGTTTGCATAATGCGATCTCCTTCCCGAAACAAAAGATCGCGAAAGCGATATTCCCGCTTTTCGGAGGACGGCGGATTGAGTGCCGCCTGTAACAGAACATTCAAATGTTCGGTTCCGGTTTCTCCCTTTCGTGACGGCGACAGGACTTGTGTCCCTTTGACCGCCATCTCACCGTAAGTTCGCGGCAAACGTGTTTGACAAAGTTGCACCACCGTAGCGGCAATCTCGGCATCTGTATCGCGCGGCAAGTAGAAGAAATCCTTGTTCTTCACATCCAATTGCGGCAATTCCCCACGGTTGATGGCATGCGCATTTGTCACGATCAAACTTTGTTGCGCTTGACGAAAAATCTCGTTCAACCGCACGGTGGAAAACCGTCCGCTTTCCAACAAATCGTGTAACACATTGCCAGCCCCCACCGACGGAAGTTGATCTGCGTCTCCGATGATGACAATTCTCGCACCGGGTTTGACAGCGCGCAACAAAGCCGCCATCAAATGATTGTCTATCATAGACGCCTCGTCTACAATCACGGCATTCTCTTCCAATAGGTTACTTTCATTCCGTTGAAATTGCGCACGGCTTCCTTCTTCTCCGCCGTATTCCAAAAGACGATGTACCGTCTTTGCTTCGCACGAAGTGGACTCCGATAAGCGTTTGGCGGCGCGTCCGGTCGGCGCACACAATGCCACACGCAAATCCATATCGAAAAAAATATGCAACAATGCCCGCACGACGGTCGTTTTTCCGGTACCGGGACCTCCGGTCAACAACATAACACCGTTTTCCAGTGCATCGGCAATTGCCTGCCGTTGCAGAGATGCATATCGGATCCCGCTCTCCAATTCTTCTTTTCGGATAAACGCATCAATATTTACCGTATCCATCGCCGGACAGACACGATCCAACAGCAGCAATTTTCGTGCGATGTACTGTTCGCTTTCGTACAATTGCCGATCGTAAAGATAGAAACCGTTGTCAAAATTGACCGACCGTACTTTTTGCGTCCGAATCAACTCGGCAACAGCCGCCGCCGTCTCTTCCTCCGTAGCCCCCAACAGCTTGGCTGCACTTGCAATCAATTTTTCTCTTGGGAGACATACATGCCCGTTTTGCAATGCATTGACCGAGAGCAAATACCGAATGCCACTGCAAAGACGTGTCGGAGAATTGCGTGAAATGCCCAAATGCAAAGCCAGCCGATCGGCACGCTCAAAACCAATGCCGTCAATCTCTTCACACAACAAATACGGATCGTTTTTTGCCAAATCCACCGCACTTGCCCCCCATTTTTTATAGATACGTACCGTCATTGCAGATCCGAAAAACTCACGAAAGAACAGCATGGCTGAACGAACACCGGCTTTGTTTTGAAAATCTTCCGAAATCTCCTGCGCTCGTTTATAAGTAATTCCCGGCAGTTGCGCAAGCCAATCCGGATGATGCTCAATGACCTCAAAACTATCCTCTCCGAATTCATCGACAATCCGTTGCGCGGTTTTGGGACCGATCCCTTTGACCGTTCCGGAGGACAAATACCGCAAGATGGAGGCTTTATCGGCGGGAAGTTGTTTTTCAGCCTGTTCGACGCGAAACTGTCGCCCGTATTTCGGATTATGGACCCAGCGACCGTAAACAGTCACGATGTCGCCTTCCCCAATATACGGCAGTATGCCCGTGATGGTAATCAATTCATCGCTGTCGATTCCAAAATCGCAAATGGAATAGCCGTTTTCTTCATTGGAATAAATGACATGTTCAATACTTCCGGACAACTTGACCATGCCGGAATCATCGGTTTGCTCCCGCATGGCACGTTCTTCATCGTGACGCATAATCTCCCCCCTTTCCGTTGGAATCCTCATTTTTTTCACCAAATCCCTTGACATTCCGTCGGAATTGGTTTATACTAATTAATAGTATATACCAAAAGCGGAATAAAGTCAAGAGAAAAAGTTTCGTTTGCATGAATCAATGCAAACGCAAAAAGGAAAGGAACTATCGTGGAAGCAATCATCAATCTCGTTACAAACGCAGTGTTTGAGGCAAATGGTGCGCATCTTCGTACCGTTGGGGACGCCGTACAGGCGGAAATCACCGAAGAGTTTGCGGAATTATGGGTTTCCCTCCCCACTTTTGCAGATCTGTCCGTCGGCGAACGCATCCATCTTTCGTTCCTGTTGACTCCCGCACCGGATGCGGGATACGGTTACGCCCTGTTGCAAATTCACGATGAAACGGGCGATGAGATCGATTCCGCTTTTCCGACCGACCGATGGAGCCGGGTTCATTTGGAAAGTACTTTGACCGAACGTAACGGCAACCGATTTGCCTATATCGCATTGCAAAACGCGGCAAGCGGCATTGTGCAATTGCGCGACTTTTGTGCCGACCGCGATCTGATCGACAACGGTCATCTGTTGGGCGGTGCGACACTGACGCAGTTTGAGATCGATTCCGGATTGATGATGGGCTATGCCATGCAAAGCCCGGAAGGACATTTGCTCATGATCGACGGCGGAAAACCGCAAAATGCGGAAATGCTATGCGATTTTATCAAAGAAAGCGGGGCGGTCGTGGACGGTTGGTTCCTGACGCACTATCACGCAGACCACATCGATGCCCTGACTTCTGTCTTGAATACCAGACCGGATATTCACATCAAACATCTGTATTTTGATTTTCCGACCGATTCAAAACACTTGGAAACTTACGGAGACAGTGAGAATCACTGCATTGACGATTTGAAACGGGCAATTGCACACTCGACTTGCGTGGAAAATGTCATTACACCCAAAAAAGGGGACTGCTTCTCGTTTGGATCCTTAAAGATAAAAGTCCTCAATGATGCCGACCTGACGGGAACCGATGACTTTTGCAACAACAGCACCGTCGTTTACAAAGCCGTAACTCCGGGAGAAAGCGTGTTGTTTTTCGGCGACCTCGCCTCTCACGGTTCGGAATTGATTAAAGATCCCGATTTCTTACGGGAAATGCGCACTTGCACCATCGTACAAATGGCACATCACGGACAAGACGGTGTCGGCGACGATGTCTACCGCGCCTTTGACCGAATCCGCATTTGCCTCTACCCTGCCGCAAAGTGGCTTTACGATGTGGATGCGGGCGTGGGAATTTACGGAAAGGATATTTACGAGACTTTGAAAACAAGAGCCCTCATGCGCGAACTTGGTGTCCTCCGATCCTACCCAGCAAAAAGCGGAAGAGTCATCCTCAAATAAAAAACGGCAAACGAGCCGCGAGCATTTTGCTCGCGGCTCGTTTGTACAACCGTTCCTTATTTTAACAATGCGGAAAGTTGCGGCAACAAATCGCATCTTTCCCATGGTGCGTCAACATCCTCTCTACCCATGTGACCGTACGCCGCCAATTGACAATAGATCGGACGGCGCAGATCAAACCGCTCGATGATGGCAGCAGGACGCAAATCTACCAATTCCAACAATGCCTTTTCAATAACGCTTTCCTCCACACGTGCGCTGCCGAATGTGTCGATACGCACCGATACGGGACGTGCCACACCGATCGCATATGCCACCTGTACTTCACATTGTTCAGCCAAACCCGCCCGAACAACATTTTTTGCAAGATAGCGAGCTGCGTAACAAGCCGAACGGTCTACTTTGGTCGGATCTTTTCCGGAAAAAGCACCGCCGCCGTGACGGGCATATCCGCCGTATGTATCCACGATAATCTTCCGTCCGGTTAAACCGGTATCGCCGGCAGGACCGCCGATGACAAATCGACCGGTCGGATTGATGTAAATTTTTGTCGTCTCGTCCATCAACTCGGCAGAAACGACCGGCTCAATGACTTCACGAATCAGGTCGGTTCGGATCTGTTCTTCCGACACATCGGCACTGTGCTGAGAGGAGATGACAATGGTATCCACGCGAACAGGCTTCCCGGCATCGCTGTATTCCACCGTCACCTGTGTTTTTCCGTCCGGACGAAGATAGCTCAATGTACCGTTTTTGCGTACTTCCGTCAAACGCTTTGCCAACCGATGAGACAGTGAGATCGGCAACGGCATCAATTCCGGTGTTTCGTCGCAAGCATACCCGAACATCAACCCCTGGTCGCCGGCACCGATGTCAAACGCATCCGCATTGCTCTGCTTTGCCTCCAGTGACCGATCGACTCCCATTGCAATATCGGGAGACTGCGCATGCAAAGAAGTAATCACCGCGCAACTGTCACAATCAAATCCGTATTTGGCACGGTCATATCCAATCTCCCGCACCGTTTCACGCACCACTGTTTGAATATCCACCTGTGCCTTAGTCGTAACTTCTCCCATGACACATACCAATCCCGTGGTGCAAAAAGTTTCACACGCAACGCGGGAC
>CAZUYA010000052.1:0-10528 GCA_964624685.1 uncultured Ruminococcus sp.
GGCATACAGCTCACAGTAGATCAGATCCCAGTTCCAACGTCCTTCCGCTTCGTTCCAACCTAACGGAACACCGCGTCCGTGATCGTCCACCTCGATGCTTTTGTCTTGGAATACCGTGACTTTGATCTCTGCACCGTGTCCTTCGCGTGCTTCGTCCACCGCGTTGGAGAGAATTTCAAAGAAGGAATGTTCACACCCTTCCAATCCGTCGGAACCGAAAATGACGGACGGACGTTTGCGTACACGATCCGCTCCCTTGAGTGCTTTGATGCTTTGGTCATTGTATTGTTGCGCTTCCGTTTTTTTTGCTGCCATTGACACGTGTCCTTTCGCTTTTTTGTACGGTAAATGTGAATTGCCTTTTCATTTACTTATAATTATAACAGAAAAAAACGATTTTGAAAAGGGGTAAAATCAATGAATTTTGAAAAAACTTACTTTTTTGTGTTTTTTCTCTTGCAAAGCAATGAAAAATGGAATATAATATAGAGGTGCTCAAACTATTTCATTTGTCGGAGGACTGTTTTGCGTACATCGGAATGGATTCCTTATCTTAAAAATCATCCTTGCACGGTCATCGGACTTGGGATTTCCAATTTACCGTTGATCGATTTTTTGCTGTCCATCGGTGCCTCGGTCACGGCACGAGACAAAAAAACGCCGAAAGAGCTTGGAACCGTTGCCGAGCGTCTGAACGAAAAAGGCGTGCGGCTGATCGGCGGACAGAACTATTTGAACGATCTTTCGGAAGACGTGATTTTTCGTTCTCCCGGCATTCGTCCCGATTGTGCCGAACTTTCGGATGCCGTTCGGCGCGGCGCGATCCTGACATCGGAGATGGAACTCTTTTTGGAATTAACCCCCGCAACCGTGATCGGAATTACGGGGAGTGACGGGAAGACGACAACGACGACTTTGACCGCGATGTTGTTGAGGCGAGCCTGTGAAAGAGAGGGGAAAGGACGGCGTGTCTTTTTGGGCGGCAATATCGGGACTCCGCTGTTGCCGCGGGTATGGGAAATGACCGCAGAAGATTTTGCCGTGGTGGAACTTTCCAGTTTTCAGTTGCAGACCATGCAATTGTCTCCGCATATTTCGGCAATTACCAATATTACGGAGAATCATTTGGATTGGCATTCGGATATGGCTGAATATATTCGTGCAAAAACCAATATCTACACCCATGCACCCAATCGTCGGTTGGTGACCAATGCCGAGGTATCGGAGACTGTCGAGTTGGCAAAACGTGCCGAACGTCCGGTTACATGGTTTTCGTCGGTTCGATCGGGACACGAACAGTTTTCGATGAAGCGGGAAGATCGAGTTGTGTATGCAAAGGACGGAATGATTACGATTTGGAATGGAAAGGAAGAACGTGCGATCGTAGCCGTTTCCGATATTCTGTTGCCGGGACGGCATAATTTGGAAAATTATATGACTGCCATTGCATTAACGGACGGATGGGTGTTGCCGCAGGATGTTTCTGCCGTTGCAACAACGTTTGGCGGCGTGGCGCATCGTTTGGAACGAATTCGCAATTATGAAGGCGTCACCTATTACAACAGTTCCATTGATTCTACGCCCGCACGTACCGTGGCGGCACTTTCGGCATTGCAAACGCGCCCCATTGTGATTTGTGGTGGTTATGATAAACATCTCAATTTTGCACCCTTGGTCGATGTACTTTGCAAGAAGGCAAAAGCAGTCGTTCTGACAGGCGCGACGGCACCGAAGATTCAGACCGGATTGCAAGAACGTCCGGAGGTGCGAAACGGAGAATTGCCCGTGTATCATGAAGCCTTGTTTGAAAATGCGGTTTTGTTGGCGCGCTCTTTGGCGCATGACGGCGATACGGTACTGTTGTCACCGGCTTGTGCCAGTTTTGATGCGTTCCGAAATTTTGAAGAACGCGGAGATACGTTTCGCCGCTTGGTGGAATCGTTCGGAACCGAAAAAGATCCGGACGAATTTTATAAAAATAAAACCTTGGAAAGAGAGAAATGATGATGGATGAACAATTTTATCAATCTACGGGTGGAGAATCTCCTTTTGCACCGGTCAAAAATGCGGCTTACTATCGAGCATACGCACGGGATCGACTGAAAAACCATTGGGGGATCGTGATTCTCGCAACTTTGGTTGCAATGTTGCTCGGTGCCATGAGTAACGGCGTGTCGTTTGACTTGGATTTGACGGACAGCAAAGTTGTTGAGTCCGTCACTCGGGAACAGGTTCAAGCACTGGCAGAGGCGATCCGAACTTTGGATTGGCAGGGCATCAAGGCATCCATGATCGATCTGTTTCCGAAGTATGCACTCCTGTTCGCATCTTTTTCTGTGATCTTGGTTGTCGGTACGGTGTTGACTGTGGCAGTTCGTTTGTTTGTTTCGGCACCCGTAAAAGTCGGGTATCAACGATTCCAATTGGAATTGATAGACGGGAATGAACAAAAGATCAAAGTGGGAACTTTATTTGACTTTTTTCATCAAAATTATTTGAAGACCGTTTGCTTGGAACTTTTGCACGGTCTTGTCTTGACGGCGACAGCCATTCCGGCGGCGGTTCTCTCCGTTCTCGGTGTTCTGGATTTTGCAGGTCGAGTATCGGTATTGCTTGCTTCCGGAATGACCGATTCCGCACCGTTGATCCTGCAATTGTTGGGTGCGTCATGGGGGCTGATCGGATTGACGTTGCTCGGCACGCTCATCACTTGCGTACTCAACATTCCGGTGTCCTACATGTATCGGTATGCACACATGATTTTAGCCGATTATCCGACGGTCGGTGCAGTGGAGGCAATGCGGATGTCGCGAAATTTAATGCGCGGACACAAATGGAAATTGTTTTGTTTGGAGTTCGGTTTCATCGGTTGGTTTTTCTTGTCCGCATTGACTTGCGGGATCGGTATGATCGTGGTACGTCCCTATTTGGAAACGGCACGGACGGCTTTCTATCATGAGATCTCACGGCGGGATGCCGCGAAAGATACGGAGTTTCCGAGTTTGGATCCGGATGATTACACGGTATAATGGAGTAAAAAATATTACAAAGGATTGAAAATCATGTATTTTTCTGAAAAATTGCAACAATTGGCAAAGGAAGCCGAGAACGCTTTGATACCGCAATTTACGCACATCGAGGAGGTGGCGTTTGCCAATACGCAAAAGGTGATGGATGCGTTTCGTGCGCATCGTGTGAGTGATTCCATGTTCGGCAGTACCAGCGGTTACGGATACGATGACCGCGGACGGGAAGTTTTGGAAGAAGTATGGGCAGAGGTGATGGGAGCGGAGAGTGCCGTTGTTCGGCATAATATTATCAGCGGTACTCATGCATTGTCGATTGCATTATTCGGCATTTTACGTCCGGGGGATGTGATGTATTCCGTGGCGGGAAAGCCATATGATACATTGGAAGAGGTCATCGGTATTTCCGGGACCGCGGGGAACGGTTCGCTCAAAGATTTTGGCATTGAATATGAAATGACGGAACTGAATCCGGACGGAAGTTTTCGGTATGAAGAGATCGAGCAACAACTTCGCCGATTGGGTTCTCGTGCGAAAATGGTGTTCGTGCAACGTTCCAAAGGATACCTCAATCGTAAGACTTTGAGCGTTGCCGAAATCGGTGAATTGATTCGGTTTGTCAAGAACATTTCTCCCGATACATATGTTGTTGTGGATAATTGTTACGGAGAATTTGTTGAGACGACAGAACCGTGCGCTGTCGGTGCCGACCTGATCGTCGGTTCCCTGATCAAAAATCCGGGAGGCGGAATGGCTGAGACCGGCGGTTATCTTGCCGGGACTCGCCGTGCGGTCGAGCTGGCAAGTTATCGCATGACATCTGTCGGCATCGGTGCCGAGGCGGGAGCTACGATGGGACAGAACAAATTGATGTATAAAGGATTGTTCTATGCTCCGCATACCACAGCGCAAGCATTGAAGACGGCACACTTGGCGGCGTATATTTTTGAAAAAATGGGATACGATGTGGAACCGAAATGGAACGAAGAACGGCATGACATTATTCAATCCGTGATTATGGGCAGCGCGGAAGGGCTTTGCGCGTTTTGCCGCGGAATCCAAGCAGGCTCTCCCGTGGATGCTTTTGTTACGCCGGAACCGTGGGCAATGCCGGGGTACGGTGATCCCGTGATTATGGCGGCGGGGACTTTTACGCAAGGCAGTTCCATTGAGTTGTCCGCCGACGGACCTTTGCGTTATCCCTATACCGCATTCTTTCAGGGCGGTTTGACGTATGAGAGCGGACGGATCGGAATTCTTTCTGCCGCACAATGCGTGGAGAATTTGCAAACTTCCAAAATGTTTGAAACGTAAATGCAAAAAAGATTCGATGCCATATTGGCATCGAATCTTTTTTGCATTTGTTGCTTGACTATTTTTTTCGGTATTCCGTCGGCTTGTAGCCGGTGAGCTTTTTGAATTGTGTCGCAAAATGGTGTGAATCGGAAAAGTTCAGTTTGTCGGCAATGTATTCGATGGAATGGTCGGTTGTTTTCAGCATGATCATGGCGATTCGGATTTTGGATTGCAGAATGTATTGGTGCGGCGTAATTCCGTAAGTCTTTTTGAAAGTTCGCAAAATGTGTTCTTCGGAAAAGGAAAATTTCATAGCGATTTCGCTGATCTTGGGACTTTGCATGACGTGACGATCCATGTAAAGACGGATCTGCTCAATTGTATCGGACGGCTCACAGACTGTGGATGGATGTTCTGCCAGACATTGAACGAGTCTTAAAAAGAGCAGAGCGGTTCGGTTTTTATAATCGGTCGGATCTGTCAGTGCTTTGCAGGTTTGTTGCATTTCTTCCAAAAGTTCTGCCGTGTTGACTCCTTTGAAAACAACGGTATTGTCGATTTTATAAATTTTTATCAGAGCGGTTGCCAACGAACCTTTGAAGTTTAACCAAATCCGTTCAAATTGATTGTTGGGATTGGAATAGTAGATTTGGTCACTGCCTTCCGGCAATAGGAAGGTATCCCCGGCTGAAGCGGTATAGATATGATCGTTGCAGATGAGGATGCCGCTTCCGGAAAGGACGTATTGAATGCAGGATATGTGAGAATTCATTCGGATTTGATAACACGGAGTGTTTTTGAATGTTTTGCCGTATTCCGTGATGAAAAAAGGTTCTTGGTCTTCCGTTTGCGGTGCGGTATGTTTTTCGGTACTTGACGGAGTTTCCAAATCAATCATGTTCATTTTGATCACCTCCATATGTTCCATTATAACATAAACGAGAAGAAATGTCAATTTTTTTCACGTTTTTCTCGATTTTTTTACATTATTTTGTCTTGAATCATCAATTATTTCTTGCTATAATGATAGTGTACATCAAACAAAGGTTGAGAGGTGATATGAGTGCCGATTGATTTGCAATGTAAAACTTGTTCGGCGGTGATCGATCCCGCACATGGTGCAAACTGTGTTCGGTTGCGGCATGAGGGGTATCATGCAACGATTTTAAGGGAGCTTCCCGAAAATCATGAACCGGATAATCCGTATTTGTACGGGATGCCGATTTTATATCCGGTTAACCGCATTTCCGGAGGACAGTTTGAATTTGAAGGGCGTACTTACCGGTTTCCGATCAATGAACCGAAAACGGGATGTCATTTGCACGGATTGTTGCATGAAACTGCATTTGATGTGACGGAACGGACGGATCATTCCGTGACATGCGTTTTTCAAAAACCGTATTTGGAGTTTCCGCACGATTTTCGTTTGGAAATGCGCTATGATCTGACAGAAGACGGATTGACGCAACGTGTGAAGATCATCAATCTGTCCGACGAAAAGATGCCGAATTTTCTCGGTTTTCATACCACGTTCAACATTCCGTTTTTGAAAGATTCCACGCCGCAGGACGTGCATGTTTTGTGTGATGTCGGAGAAGAGATTGAACGGGATATGCGTGTCTATTTGCCGACAGGACGGGTTTTGCCACCGGATGAGATGACAAAACAGTTGCAAAGCGGTACATTTTCACCGCTTTCACGGAAGATCAGTCGAAACTATCGTGCAAATGCCGGCGGCAGGATCGAATTGGTGGATCTTCGCGGCGGCGTTACGGTGCGTTATGAAACGGATCAAAAATTTGCATGGAGATTGCTTTACAACGGGGAAGCCGATTCCTATATTTGTTTGGAGCCGATGACTTGTATGGCAAATTGTCCCAATGCACCGTTTGATCGCGCATTCGGAGGATTTGATTGGATTGCACCGCATTCCGACAAAGAGTATGTTTCGCGGATCGTTCTTCAAAAAAATGATGTCAAAAGCAAAACAGAAAAATAATCAATAGAGGAGGATATTTATGAAGATTACAAAATTGGAAGTGATCAAAGTACAGCCGAGATGGATGTTTCTGAAAATGCATACCGATACGGATCTGTACGGCTTGGGGGAACCCGTTTTGGAGGGACATTGTACCTCGGTGGAAGCGGTGATCTGTGAGTTTGAAGAGTATTTAATCGGAAAGGATCCCATGCAGATCGAACATCATGTACAGGCGTTGTATCGCGGCGGATTTTATCGCGGCGGACCTTTGATGCTTTCTGCCATCAGCGGTATCGAACAGGCGATGTGGGACATCAAGGGAAAATATTACAATTGTCCCGTGTATGAAATGTTGGGCGGAAAGTGCCGTGACAAAATCCGTATGTACACGCATTTGAAACGTGCGGGGACTCCCGGAGAATTTCCGATTGAAGATATGTTGGCAATTGCCGATGAACGGTTAAAAGACGGATACACGGCACTGAAATATTCGATTATTCCGCCGATCCATGCAATTGAGACACCGAACAATATCGAAAAACATGTGGAGCGGTTTGCTCGCGTGCGCGAGCGGATCGGCAACGGTGTGGATCTGGCAATTGATTTTCACGGTCGCGTATCGCCCGCCGTTGCCAACGGATTGATCGAAAAACTCAAACCTTACAATCCGATGTTTATCGAGGAACCGTGCCTCCCGGAAAATGTGGATTGCATGGTGAATATTGCCCGTAAGACCACCGTCCCGATTGCGGCGGGAGAGCGACTGTTTGGCAAATGGCAGTACAGAGAACTGATTGAAAAGCAGGCTGTTGCCGTGATTCAGCCGGACATTTGTCACGTCGGCGGAATCTATGAGGGACGAAAGTTGGCGGCGATGATGGAGATGTATTACGGAACCGTTGCACCGCACAATCCGTTGGGACCGATCTCGTTGGCGGCTTGTATTCAATTGGACGCTTGTATTCCCAATTTCTTGGTGCAGGAACACCCCGGGAATCCGGACAAATCGGATCTGGGTGTCGGCTATATCAAAGAACCGTTTGTTTTGAAAAACGGATACATTGATGTTCCGACCAAGCCGGGACTCGGTGTTGAGTTGGACGAGGATGCCTTAAAAGAAAAAGTATATGATGGAAAATGGTCAACCCCGCGCCTGTATTTTGAGGACGGGAGCAATGCAGATTGGTAAGGAAAGAGAGGATTTTTGAAGATGAAGCCAACCGTATTTGTAACGGGCGGGTGTTATGGTACCGGATATGCCATTGCCGCACGGTTTGCGCAGGAGGGATATTCTGTTTTGATCAGCGGGCGTGACAAAGAAAAAGTCGAGATGGCGGCACGCACGTTGACAGAGCAATATTCCGTATCTGCCCACGGATATGTTACGACACAGTTTGATCAGAATGAAGTGGATGAGATCTTTGCCGACATTGCACGCAACGGTCAAAGGGTTGATGCATTGGTCTTGAATGCAGCCAATCTCGGAATCGGGCAGGAGAGCTTGAATGTGCCGGTGGAATCATTCATGGATGTTTATCGAATCAACGTCTTCTGGAATTTTATGATGGCGAGAGCTGCCGCACAGCAGATGAAGGAGGCACATCACGGTTCCATCGTGTTCATTACGTCCAATTCGGCGATCCGTGTGACCGAGAATCGGTGCGCTTATTGCTCTTCCAAGAGTGCCATTCTTGCCATGTCAAAATCGTTTGCCGTGGATTGGGGGAAATACGGAATCCGCTCCAATTGCGTATTGCCGGGGATGATTAAGACGGAACGCTGGGAGAACAATGTCAACAATTGTAAATATTATCTTGCCAATTATACGCCGATCGAGGATATTGCCGATTTCTCCGATATTGCCAATGCGGCATGGTATTTTGCGAGTGACGCTTCCAAAAATACGACGGGTGCCGAATTGGTTGTGGACGGTGGAATGTTGGCGCAATTGACGCCGAATATCAACAGAAAGCTGTGGGAAAATGATTAACGATTTGATTCATGAATTAGAGACCGAAAAGATCGTTGTCATTGTTCGCGGTGTAGGTAGAGAACATTTGGTGCCGCTTGCCGAGGCGATGTATTTGGGCGGAATTCGTTTTTTGGAATTGACCTTCAGTGCAGACGGTCGTGTATCCGATGAGGAAACAGAACAGAATATCCACCTTTTGGCGGAGCGGTTTCGCGGACGTTTACACGTTGGATCGGGAACGGTTTTGAGCGTGGAACAGGTGGAACGCACGCATCGTGCCGGCGGGGAATTGATTGTCTCGCCGGATACGAATCCGGAAGTTATCCGAAGAACCAAGGAGTTGGGGATGTTGTCCCTTCCGGGTGCTTTGACGCCGACCGAAGTTCAAGTGGCACATCGGAGTGGAGCCGATTTCGTCAAGCTCTTTCCGGTTACCACATTGGGAACAGAGTATGTCAAAGCGATCAAAGCTCCGCTTTCTCACGTGCGGTTTCTTGCCGTCGGAGGAGTCAATGAGCAAAACATTCCGGATTATCTGAAATCCGGGATTTGCGGATTCGGTATCGGTTCCAATATTGTACCGAAAAAATTGATTGAGGCGGGGGATTATGATTCCATTACGGCTTTGGCAAAAAAATACGTAACGGTGGTGAAGACATGTCAACCTATCTCACAATAGACAGCGGAACGACCAATACGAGAATCTGCCTGGTCCGTGACCGTGTTGTGGTAGATACCGCCAAGTACCCGGTCGGTGCCGGCAAAAGTATGGAAAATCGCACGCTGCTCAAGGAAACCATCAAGCGTGGGATTGACGACCTCTTGTGCAAACATTGTGTGAAACCGTCGGAGGTGCGAAGAATTTTGGCATCCGGAATGATTACCTCGGAATTCGGACTTTGCCGTCTTGAACACATCCAAACGCCCGTCGGGTTGAAAGAGCTACATGAGGCATCCGAAACGGTGGTTATAGAGGGGGTATCCGATATTCCGTTCACCTTTATGCGAGGTGTGAAAACAAATTGCGATCGACCGGAAAATGCCGATATGATGCGTGGCGAAGAGACCGAATTGATGGGACTGATGTCGTCGGACGACGGTGCGTGTATGTACATCCTGCCGGGATCCCATTCAAAATTGATACAAACAGATCTCAACGGCAGAATCGTGTCTTTTTCGACCATGTTGACGGGGGAAATGATTGCCGCACTGTCGGAACATACGATTTTGCGTGATGCCGTTCACATCGAGCATGCCGCTCTCGTGCCGGAAGCATTGCAAAAAGGGTTCCTATATTGTTCGGAATACGGATTGAATCAAGCCGCATTTAAGGTGCGTGTTTTGAAAAATTTGTTTTCGGCTTCCGAAGACGAAACATACAGCTTTTTTATGGGCGTTGTTTTGTGCGGCGAAGTGAGGGCAGTCATGAAGCAAATGCCAAAACGAGTTGTTATCGGCGGAAAAAAGCAGATGAAGCAAGCAATCTATGAATTGTTAAAAGATCGTATAGACGGCGAAGTCATCTGCATATCGGATGAAGCGGCAGATATGGCATCTCATATCGGGATGATCCGTATTTTTGAATATGAAGAGGGAATGAGCCGGATTGACGGGAATGATTGAGAATGACAAAACCACAGTCGGCAAGGTGCCGTTCCAAATGCACAACCGTGACATTTGGGACGGCACCTTTTTGGTATTCAGCAGAAAGCCTTTTCCTCTTTCGTGTTTGCTTTATATATGCGTATGGGGAAAGGAAACGCTTTTTCGGTGTTTCCAAGATAGTGGGAGAAAGGTGCGTTGTGCCGCACACGTAAGTATAACGGAAAGGGGATTTCTATTGCACACAATTTATAAAAAGCCTCTCCGTTTTTCAACAAGACGGAGAGACCTTATGGAAGGGGAGGGGAGAAGTTCACCGTTCTAAGTCGCTGTAATAGTAGTCCGGAATCCATTTGATTTCGACGTGGCGCGCGGCAAGCAGTTGTTCTTGTTCCGACGACGGCAAAACATCGTAACCCAGATAAACGACTCGACAACCGTCCGGAATTGCGGATACAAACGCGTCCAACTCTTCATCGGTCAAAAGGATGGCAACTTCGGGGTTGCCGTCAAAACGGATCGCATTTTCCAACTCAACCAACTCTTTGACATGCAACAACAGGTCGTCGGCATATTCGTAATAGAACTTGTCCGACGTGGGCAAGTAGTCTACTTTGTAATATTTCAAACTTGCTTTATAATCTTCTTTTT
>CAZUYA010000053.1:0-10511 GCA_964624685.1 uncultured Ruminococcus sp.
AACCTGCGGCATCGACGTCCCAAACGTCGCGCGCTACCAACTGCGCCACACCCCGTTCCATAATTTATATCATCTTGTCATCGTGAGGCAAACGCCTCACAATTTTATTATATCAGATTTTATCGAAAAAGTCAATATTTTTCAAATAAATAATCCGATTTTTCATTGGACCGATACCGTTACCACCCGAAATCAAATCGTTTCTGCCCGCTGATGGGCAGAACTTTCTGTTTTTCGACGCAAAAAGACACGACACCACTCTTTCACTCATATCCTGACAGTAAAGGCATTGGCGGAATATTTTTCCTATCAAAAAATATGCTTCCTGCGTTTAAGAACTTCCATCGGATGGGAAGAATAGGAATACAAACCGCTTGAACGATTTCAAAAAGGTCGTTTGAATGCCATCAAAAGAAAGGAAACCATGACAATGAGTGTCAGACGAGGAGATATTTATTATGCAGATCTCAGTCCGGTGATCGGATCCGAACAAGGCGGTCTCCGCCCCGTTCTGATCGTACAAAACGACATCGGAAACAAATACAGTCCAACCGTGATCGCAGCGGCAATTACTTCACGCATGAGCAAAGCAAAACTACCGACTCATATTGACATATATGCGAACGAAGTCGGATTGGCAAAGGATTCCGTTATTTTATTGGAACAGATCCGCACACTGGACAAACGCCGCCTAAAAGAAAAAATGGGACACCTGAACGAAGCGATGATGAATCACGTCAATACCGCAATCGCGATCAGTTTCGGGCTTGGCAGCCCGGAACAGGATGCCGCCGCACGCGCCATGATGCAACAAATCACCACAGCGCATGCATCTTTTTCCAACACAAGTTCCGGAGGAGAGGCATCACAGACGCCCGCCGTCTCTCATGCACAAGCCTCCACAACCGTAACTTCTTCAATTTCCGGAAAGCACGAAGCACAGGGATAAAAGACTGATCGTAACGAGCAATTCAAATCTGTCATTCTCCCGATTGATGCCCGTAATAGGATTCCAAAACTCGTGCAGCCGTCAATGCAGCATATCCGCCCGTATATCCCTGTTCCAATACAACGGATATTACAATTTCCGGATCATCGTATGGTGCCGCACAAACAAACAGAGCATTGTCGCAGACGGTACTATTCTGTGCGGTTCCCGTCTTTCCGCCGACGGTAACGGGAATATTGGAGCCGATCCACCGCCGGATGATGCTGCTTTCTTCCACCACAGAACGCATCCCTTCAAAAACGGTATTCAGCACATCCTCCGGAATCTCCATCCGATCCAATACGGTATCCTCATTTTGCTCAAACACAAAACTCGGCTCCGCGCTACCGAATTCATAAACACTATGTAACAAATGCGCCGTATATCTTGTTCCGCCGTTCGTCAATGTCCCCATATAACAAGCCAACTGTAACGGTGAAGCTTGGTGATCGGACTGACCGATGGACGCATGCCACGTATTTCCAAGTGTCCACGGATTCTCGCTTTGAATCTCTCCGCGATAGGTCGGTCCCGCAAGAATACCGGAAGTACCGCCCAACTCCAATCCGGTAGATTGACCGAATCCGAATCGACTCATATAATCTTCCATCACGTCAATTCCAAGCGTTTCACCCAACCAACAGAAAAAGCTGTTGCAGGAATGAGCGATCGCTTCAATGACAGTCTGACTGCCCCAGTGATTGGTGCCGAAAGTGGAACAGCCGACACTGCCCGTGACAGACTGTGACGGATATTTTCCGCTGCAACCGATCACGGTGGAGGGGGTAATCGTTTCTTCCATCAATCCAACAGCTGCCATCCCAAGCTTAAAAGTCGAGCCGGGAGCATAAGCACCCAGCAGCGCGCGATTAAACAACGGCAAAGCCTCATCGGCAGCCAATGCATCGTACAATTCATGATAGGTATTCAGATCATATGTAGGATACGATGCGATTGCCAATATCTCAAACGTATCCGGATCCATCACAACAGCCGCACCCGCATTGCAACCGCTTCCGGTTGCAGCACTTCCCGCGTGAGAAACAACATAGTCCACATTTTCAGCCAAGCCATCCTCGGCGGAGATTTGTAACGTTATATCGATCGTCAGATAAACATCTTTGCCTGCAATCGGCTCTTTGACCATCTCCGTACCGACAATGGTTCCGTTCGCATCCATCTCCACTTTCATCGTGCCGTCCATTCCGTGCAAATACGTTTCAAACGCCGATTCACATCCGTCCTTTCCGACGACGGCATTCATTTGATAGCCTTTTTCGTTATAATACTCCCATTCCTCCTGATAAATGGGACCGACCGTTCCCAAAATGTGCGACGCATATCCGGGATACAGATAAACACGCTCCACATTAAACGTAAAATTCAAGCACGGAAGATTACGTTCCTTCACATAAGTAATCAACTGCAAACTTGCCTCTTCCAATACCGTATATTCCCCGTTGCTTTGAAAGCGACGGGCATCCATGTCATAATACAATCGGATCAACGCGTCGACCTCATCATCGTCATACAGCCGACTGCCGGACGAATCCTGTGCCGACAGGTCATATTTTTTGACATACACATCCCGCAATTCCTCTGCGGTCGTATCCTTTTCCAATCCCAAATCCTTAAAAACACGTTGTAAACGAGAATAGATCAAGGAATCGTCGTCACACGCTTCGGCACTGTATCTGTAATACGGGTATTGACGCTCAAACGGAAAAAAGCGGTCGGCGTCCTTTTGTTCCGCACCGCACGCTTTTAATGCGGTCAGCAATTGCAAGCACATTTCGTTTTTCTCACGAACGGAGAGTGCGTAAAATTGCGTGTGGGAAACCGAAAGCGTATAGGTGTAGTGATTTTCCACCAATTTGACTCCGTTTCGATCATAAATTTCACCGCGCACAGCTTGAATCGAAACCGTTCTGATCTCCGTCCCCGTGCTGTAGGAGGTCTCCCTACCGGAAATTTGAATATAGAACAAACGTCCGAGATAAATGACGCATACCGTACAAAAAACGGCAATGACCGCCAAATACCGCAACGCATGATTTCGATCTTGCGACATCCGAGTCCCCCCTTTCTTTGTTCAAAATCAAACATGCCGTTATAAAAACAGCATCAAAACAACAATTGCAAAAATCCAAACTCCCGGATTCAGAAGCAATACCCGACACCACTGCTCTCCGCTCAAAGGATGATGAGCCTTTCGCATGGGTTTGTACCAATGCCGAAACAACCAAATTGCCGACAACACCGCGGCAATACAGCTGACAAGAAAAAACACAAGGTAAACGATCCACATCACCATCCCCGTAGGGCTTTGGCTCAATGCCGCCGAAAAATCCGAGTTCAGCAACTCCGTATCCAGCCGCTTATACAACTCTGCCGTGTAAACGCCTCCGACCAAGTTAATTCCGGCGTGCAAAACGATCGTATAGAGAATGTTGCCCGTGCGAAGGTACACATATCCAAACACCATTCCCAACATGGCGGCATAAAAGAATTGTGAAAAATTGCCGTGAATCAATCCGAAAGCGATTCCCGACAGCAAAATGGCAGGCAGTTCGCCGTACCGGCGCAAACGATCAATCACCACACGACGGTAAAACAACTCCTCCATCACCGGTGCCAAAATACCAACACACAGAAAATTTACCCAAAAAGGGGAAGATGTCGTCATGGATTCCAATGTATTGACCGGTTCTTTTCCGGTCAGAAATCCGATCCATGTATTACAAACGGTTCCCATCCAATTGCCAACATAGGTCAACCCGAAGCAGAACGCCAACAATCCGAATAAAACCGGCAACGGCAACCGTTTTTTCTCCGGCGGATTCGGTATGCCCAAATGAAACAAAACCAATGACAACGGCATGGAAACGGCATACATGGAAAACACCGACAGCATCCATGGATACCATGCCTGTTCGGTCAGATACGGCACGTATGTCCGAAACAACCACTGTAACAAATATTGCACCAAGAGCGACATCAAAAACACAAAAGCAAGCCCCAGTGCCACAGATCCGATCTGTAACCGTTCTTGTGCGGGAGAAAAAGAAGACTCCCTTTTCTCCTCGTTTTGAGGAACCATCATTTTGTTCTCCTATCCGATAAAAATGACAGAGGAGTAACGTCTCCCGTCACCCCCCCACGTTGCAACCGCAAATAAATCCTGTCCTGCTTTCAGCATACAACAACTCATTTGACTTTATATTTGACAAATTCCGAAAAATCACCGGTACTTTGTAACATTCTGCCCAACCCCATACAAACTGCTTCCATGGGACGCTTGGGAACGATCACGCGAATCCCCGTACGCTCACTGATCGCCGTATCAATTCCGGGTAACAAAGCACCGCCGCCTACCATCACGATTCCGAAATCGAAAATATCGGCAGACAGTTCCGGCGGTGTCTCCTCCAAAGTCATTTTTACCATGGAGATGATCTCGGAAAGCGGTTCCTGCATGGCTTCACGAACCTCATCGGATGTAACCTCAATGGTCACCGCAAGTCCCGTGCGCAGATCCCGACCGCACACCTCCATACTTCCTCGGTCAATTTCTTTCACTGCCGTACCGATCCGCCGCTTCAAATTCTCGGCGGTCACATCGCCAATCAAAACATTGCGCTTCTGCTTGAGATAATTCACAATGGAAATATCCAACTCATTGCCTGCAACACGCAAAGAATTGGACTGCACAACACCGCCCAAACTGATGACCGCAGTCTCCGACACTCCGCCGCCAAGATCCACAAGCATGGCACCGCGAGCTTTGGAAATACGAATTCCCGCGCCGACGGCAGCGGCGATCGGCTCATCGATCAGACCGACATTCTTTGCTCCCGCCTCAAAAGTCGCATCTTCTACAGCACGGCGTTCCACACCGGTAACTCCGTAAGGAATACAGACCAACGCCACCGGACGACTGAACAACGATGCCATATCCATCCGTTCAAAAAAATCATGCAACATCAAGGAGGTGGTACGAAGATCGGTAATCACACCATCCTTTAACGGGCGTAAAGCCAAAATATTTCCCGGCGTTTTGCCAAGCATCCGTTTTGCCGTAGTTCCGGATGCAATGACTTCCTGCGTCGAGCGATCAATGGCAACCACGGAGGGCGCACGCAACACGATCCCTTTGTCTTTTAGATAAATCATTGTATTGGACGTACCGAGATCAATTCCGATCTGTTTTGACAATGCAAGCCCTCCTTTCCAAAAGCCTCAAACAGGATTACTTTCGACATCATTATAACATAAACGAGGGCATTCTGTCTATAGTTTAGAAAATATTTTCTCCAAAAATTTCATGCCACAAACAATTCATGCGATGCACGGGCAATCCCACCACATTAAAGTAATCGCCGCGGATTCCCTTGATATAAGCAGACGCGCGCCCCTGAACCGCATATGCCCCCGCTTTATCGTATGGTTTTTCCAACCGTATGTAGCGGGCAATCGTTTCTTCATCCAAAGGCTCAAATTCCACTTCCGTCACCTCATGCGTTGCACCGCCATGCGTTGCGCTCAAGAGGCAAATCCCGCTGAGGACTTCGTGCGTTCTGCCGGAATATAATCGAAGCATCCGCCGCGCATCGCTTTCATCGCGCGGTTTCCCAAAGATTTCTCCGTCAACGGAAACCACGGTATCAGCGGCAATGATCACCGTATCGGAAGACATTCTCCCCTGCGACAGAAGCAACTCCCGTACCGCTTTGGCTTTTCGTTCGGCTAACAACTCCACCAGTTTCCGCGGATCGCGCTCTTCACTCTGTTCGTCCGTATCTGCGGTGATAACCTCAAACCGCAAGCCCAACGTTTCCAAAATTTCTTTTCGCCGCGGGGATTTCGATGCCAAAATGCAATTCAAAATTTTTTACCGTTCCTCTCTTACAGAACATTCCATATATGCCCCTATCAAAGAAGACTTCCTCCGAAAAAGGAAGCCTTCTTTGACACAAGCCGCTGTTCAAAACTGTTTATTTCTTCAAAGCCATTGCGCGCCGAGCACCGTCTGCAATTGCCGCCGGTGTTAATCCGTATGCCTCCAACAAAGCGGGAACTGTGCCGGAATGTCCGTAAGTATCCTGCATTCCGATGCGGATTACGGGAACAGGAACCGTTTCACTGACGGATTCGGCAACAGCCGCCCCCAATCCGCCGATGATATTGTGTTCCTCGGCGGTCACGATGGCACCCGTCTCCTTTGCCGCACGGGCAAGAATCTCACCGTCGATCGGTTTGATGGTATGAATATTGATCACCCGTGCGTCGATTCCGTCAGCCGCCAACAGCTCGCGTGCCTCCAATGCCATGGAAACCATCAGCCCTGTGGCAACGATCGTCACATCCTTGCCATCCCGTAAGCAAACGCCGCGTCCCAATTCAAAGTGATAATCCGAAGGATCATTGATAACCGGGACTGCGAATCTGCCAAACCGAAGATAGAACGGTCCGTTTGTTGTCAAGGCCGCCTCGACGGCAGCTCTTGCCTCAACCGCATCCGAAGGATTGACAATCGTCATTCCCGGAATGGTACGCATCAATGCAATGTCCTCGTTACACTGGTGTGTTGCACCGTCCTCGCCGACGGTAATTCCCGCATGCGTCGCACCGATCTTGACATTGAGGTGCGGATATCCGATGGAATTGCGGACCTGTTCAAATGCACGACCGGCGGCAAACATTGCAAAACTGGATGCAAACACGGTCTTGCCCGTCGATGCGATTCCCGCCGCAACACTCATCATATTTCCCTCTGCAATTCCGCAATCGAAAAAGCGATCCGGATATGCTTTTTTGAACTTGACCGTTTTGGTTGCTTCCGCAAGATCGGCATCCAAAACCACAAAATCGTATTTTTCGGCAAACTCCGTCAATGCCGCTCCGTAAGCTTCTCTTGTTGCAAGCTTTTCTGCCATGATTCTGTTCCCCCTTATGCTTTCAGCTCTGCCAATGCCTGTGTGTATTGTTCATCGTTGGGTGCCGTTCCGTGCCAATTGACCTTGTTTTCCATGAAAGAAACACCACGACCTTTGACCGTCTTCGCAATGATAGCGGTCGGCTTCCCTTTGACCGTTCTCGCTTCCGCAAAAGCGGCGGCAATCTGTTCAAAATCATGACCGTCAACGGAAATGACATGGAAGCCGAAAGCTTCCAACTTTTTATCATGCGGTGTCGGATTCATGATTTCCGCTACGGGCCCGTCAATCTGCAGACCGTTCCAGTCAATCACCACACAAAGGTTGTCCAGTTTGTAATGCGCGGCAAACATACACGCCTCCCAAACCTGCCCTTCTTCACTCTCGCCGTCTCCGACGATCGTATAAACCCGATAATCCTTATGTTCGATCTTTCCGGCTAAAGCCATACCTGCCGCAGCACTGATTCCGAGTCCCAACGACCCTGCCGACATATCCACACCGGGGGTGAGTGTCATATCCGGATGTCCTTGCAAACGGCTTCCGATCTTCCGCAGTGTGGTCAATTCCTCCACAGGAAAATATCCTCTGTTTGCCAATGCCGCATACAGTGCGGGTGCGCAATGCCCCTTGGAAAGAACAAAACGATCTCTGTCCGGATCTGCCGGTTTCTTCGGATTGATGTTCATTTCCTCAAAATACAGATATGCTAAAATCTCCGCGATGGAGAGCGAACCGCCGGGATGTCCCGATTTTGCCGCATGTGTGCCCTCAATGACCCCGATGCGGATGTCATTTGCCGCTTTTTGAAGCGTTTCCAATTGCTTTTGTTCCATTTCGATCCTCCCAAACAGATTGAAATAACTGAATCTCCTTTATATTATACCGCATAACCGCCGAATTGTCAAGATTGCAAACAGAAAAACATCCAAAGCATTCGCATATGAAACAATCGACTGCAAATCAATGACCTCCCATTGCGCAACTCCATCATTCACCAAGTACTCTGTTTCGACATAAACTGACAATGAAGGGAGGTGCAAATCCAATGCACGATTATCATAGCGACTGCACTGCCGTCATCGGATCCATGACGCAAACCATGCGTGCGCAAAGAGTGCTTGCAAATGCCGCAATTCCAACAGAGATCATCAAAGCAGATTCCGCAGTCATCGGACGCGGATGTGCCTATGCACTCTCCTATTCCTGTGTACAAGACGGAAATGTCCGCACAATTCTCCGGCGTGCCGGAATCCGTGTACACGGTTTCTACGGAGGGAGCAAACCGTGATCTACCTTGACAATGCCGCGACCGGTTTCCCGAAACCGCCCGCTGTCATACAAGAACAATCCCGTTGCATGCAGCGGTATTGCGGAAATCCCGGGCGCGGCTCGCACGCGATCGCTTTCATGGCGGCTGAAAAAGTTTACGAATGCCGGGAAGAATTAGCCACCCTGTTCGGTTCTTCTCATCCGGAAAACCTGATCTTCACCCTGAATGCCACTATGGCTCTGAACACCGTCATCAAAGGATTCCTCAAAAAAGGCGATCATGTTTTGATTTCGGACATGGAACACAATGCCGTTTTACGCCCCCTGCACAAACTCACCGCGTCCGGAATCATCACCTACGATGTGTTTCCGACCTACACAACGCACCTCGATCGAACGACAGACCAAATCTGCTCCGGCATTGCCGAACGAATCCGCGACAATACACGGATGCTCGTCTGTGCACATGTCTCCAATATCTGCTCTGCCGCTCTTCCGTTGGAAGAAATCGGTGCCCTGTGCCATAAACACGGAATCCTGCTTGTCGTGGATGCTTCCCAATCGGCGGGACATCTGCCAATCGACGTGGAACGCATGCAGATCGACGCCCTGTGCGCCCCCGGTCATAAAGGATTGATGGGACCACCCGGAAGCGGATTTTTTCTTCTGCGCAACGGGTTGTCAGCCGACACATTGTTGGAGGGCGGGAGCGGCTATCAATCATTGGACCCAACAATGCCGGAAGAACCTCCGGAACGTTATGAAGCCGGAACCCTGCCGACGCCTGCCATTGCCGGATTATGTGAAGGGGTTCGCTTTATTCAACGAATCGGTCTCCAAACGATTCACGCCCATGAATGCGCATTCAACGCCCGCTTGGCAGAACGGTTGCTCGCACTGCCCGGAATAACCGTTTATACACCGCAACATGTCGGTTCCGTTCTTCTGTTCAATGCCGACGGAATCACAGCCGATCGCATGGGAGAAGCATTAAACGCATCCGGTTTTTGCGTGCGTGCGGGCTATCATTGTGCGCCGCTTGCGCATGCAAGTCTCAAAACACCGCCGGGAGGCGCGGTTCGCGTCAGTCCGTCCGTTTTCAATTCCATGCAACACGCCGATGCTTTTGCAGATGCAGTCGCAAAAATACTGTCCGAACAACCAAAATGATGGAACAATCCAATGCAACCGCACAAACGACCGCCGTGCCTGACCATTCCGGAGGTGCATCCTACCCCCATATAAGTGCAAAACACCGCATCCCGGACATCCACACGGAAAAAGCGGTGCATTGCATTCCCCCCACCAACAGGGAACAAAAAGCAACCGCCACCGTAAAATTTACGGTGGCGGAGAATTTTTTAGCACAGAATAAAACTTTAATTGACAATTTCTCCGTCGATACCTACAACAAATCCGTACCAACCGCTATCCCACTCAAAATCCTTGTTGATTGCATTCCATTCATCTTTCGTACCGTCAAATAAGATGCTATCCAAGTTCCAGCAACTATTAAATGCAGAACCACCAATACTTGTTACGGCATTTCCAATCGTGATACTCCTCAAACAACTGCAATTATAGAATGCAGAATCACCAATACTTGTTACACCATTTCCAATCGTGATACTCCTCAAACAACTGCAATTATAGAATGCAGAATCACCAATACTTGTTACACCATTTCCAATCGTGATACTCATTAAACTACTGCAATTATAGAATGCAGAATTGCCAATACTCGTTACACTGTCTCCGATTGTCACACTTGTCAATTGATTGTGATCTTTGAACATAAACGAATCAATATCTCCGCCATCGAGAGTAACCGTTTTTAAGGACTCTGTCTCAATGAAGTCAATAGCCAAAGTGGGAACTGTGGCAGTCTCAATCGGGCATCCCAAAAACGCCTCGGAACCAATACTTGTTACACTGTCCGGGATGGTAATGCTTGTCAACCGCCAGCATCCTGAAAACGCAGAATCATATATAACCTTTGTTTGTTCGGAAATTTGATAACTTGTAATATAGCTATCCGTCGCTTTCATCAATACCAAATACGGATGTTCTTCATTGCCCAAATACTTGGTATCATTATAGGTATTGTATGTCAAATGATCGCATCCGGAGAACGCCGCATAACCAATGCTCATCACGCTGTCCGGGATCGTGATGCTTGTCAAGCTACTGCATTCTTGGAACGCAAAATTACCAATTCTTGTTACTCCATCAGGAATCACAAGATGCGTAAACTTCGTAAGCGGGGTTCCGTTCAAATACACATTCTTCGACGAAATATTTGCTTCAAAATCAAA
>CAZUYA010000054.1:0-10478 GCA_964624685.1 uncultured Ruminococcus sp.
CAACCTTCTCTTTTCGGAACTATAATCAGGTACCCTACGCCGTGCGGTACATTTTGCGGCAAGCTTTGTCAGATAATAATACGGTGAATCTTCATGAATATTTTGCTCTTCCAAAACATAGATCAACTTTGGAAATGCAGGAGTAACATAAACACCGTCCTCGTTTTTAACACCTTGATACCGCTGCAAAAGCGTTTCTTCGATGATAATGGCAAGATCCCGTTTTTCTTGTTCGCTCCGCGCTTCGCCCAAATACATAAAGACCGTTACAAAAGGTGCCTGCCCATTGGTCGTCAAAAGCGTAACGACCTGATATTGAATCGTCTGCACACCGCGGCTGATCTCCTCACGCAATCTTTTTTCCACGATCTTGGACAATTGTTCCTCACTCAAAACGGTTCCGATGACCGCCATTTCTTCCTTGACCGCTCTGGTGATTTTTTCTCGGCTGACCTGCACAAACGGCGCCAAATGCGTCAAAGAAATACTTTGTCCGCCGTATTGATTGCTTGCTACCTGGGCAATGATTTGTGTCGCAATATTACAAGCGGTTGAAAAGCTGTGCGGACGCTCGATCAAAGTTCCGGAAATGACCGTTCCGTTTTGCAACATATCCTCCAAATTCACCAAATCGCAATTGTGCATATGTTGCGCATAGTAATCGGCATCATGAAAATGAATAATGCCGTCTTTATGTGCCTGTACAATGTCCTCCGGTAAAAGCAACCGCGTGGTAATGTCGCGACTGACTTCTCCAGCCATATAGTCCCTTTGCACGCTGTTCACAGTCGGATTTTTGTTGGCATTTTCCTGTTTTGCTTCCTCATTGCAACATTCAATCAAACTGAGAATTTTTTCATCCGTCGTATTGGAACGGCGAACCAATGCGCGGGTATAACGGTAGGTGATGTATTTTTTTGCCACTTCATACGCACCGTGCGCCATAATCTGTGATTCGACCAAATCCTGAATTTCTTCCACACCGGGTGCACGGTTCATCCGAATACAACTCAACTCCACCGCCTCGGCAATCCGTTTGATCTGCATCGGCGTCATACGTGCTTCCTCTTCAACCGCCTCGTTGGCTTTTGTAATTGCCGTAATAATTTTGGTAATATCAAAATTGACTTCCGAACTGTTCCGCTTAATGACTTTCATCGTGTCTCTTTTCCTCCTTCACTATTTTGCACAAATCTATCAATTCAAATTGATCATTCTTCACAACAACTTTTTATCGTCGAAAAAAATCGCATTTACATTATACCATATTTTGTGCTTTTGTCAAGAGGAAATCACTATATTTTGTGCTTTTTCTTATTTTTAATAATTTATTCACATGCTTGTTCCGGTCGGCTCCGTAAAACAAATTGCACAAGTCCGTTGACAACAGGCTTGTGCAATTTAAGAGAAAACATTTTGTGCTTATTGATTGTTTTTTTTCTGCAATTTTTTCAAATCAAACGGTGTTGTCTGATACACAAAATAATTCAACCAGTTGGAATATAATAAATTGGCAGAAGAACGCCAGGTGGAAACAGGAGGCAACTGCAGATCGTCGTTCGGAAAATAGTGCTTTGGAATTTCGATCGGTTTTCCGGCGGTCACATCACGGAGATATTCTTTTTGCAATGTCCCCGTATCGTATTCCGGATGTCCGGTAATAAAAATTTGTCTTCCGTTTTTGGTTGCCATCGCAAACACACCGGCTTCTTCGGAAGAAGCAAGAATTTTCAAACCGGGAATCCCTTCCACGTCCGAACGATCAACCGTGGTATGACGGGAATGCGGGACCATGAATACATCGTCAAAACCGCGGAACAGCATAGAAAGCTTATAGTCTGCCACATGCGGAAATACACCAAACAGCTTTTTGTCCAGCTGGCGTTTCGGAACTCCGAAGTGATGGTACAATCCGGCTTGTGCCCCCCAACAGATGTGAAATGTACTGTGGACATGAGAACGGCTCCAATCCATAATCTCACACAATTCATCCCAATATTCCACTTCTTCAAAAGCCATCTGTTCAACGGGGGCACCTGTAATAATCATACCGTCGTAGTTATTTTCCCGAATTCGATCAAAAGTTGTATAAAACGCAAGTAAATGTTCTTCCGATGTGTTTTTGGAGCGGTGCGATTGCGTGTGCATCAAGGTCAATTCCACTTGCAACGGTGTGTTCCCCAACAAACGAGAAAGTTGTGTCTCGGTATCGATCTTGGTTGGCATTAAATTCAACAATAAAATCTGCAAAGGACGAATATCCTGTGCAACGGCACGCTTATCGGTCATCACAAAAATATTTTCCGCATTGAGCGTTCGAATCGCAGGTAATCCGTTCGGTATTTTAATCGGCATATCGCTCACTCCTTATTTTTTATAACGTCGGTACCGGATTTATGAAATACTCTCCAAAGCTTGTGCAAGATCGGCAATCAAATCATCGGCGTTCTCCAAACCGCAAGAGTACCGCACCAAATCTCCGGATACTCCGGCAGCCGCCAATTCCTCATCGTTCATCTGACGATGCGTTGCGCTGGCAGGATGCAAACAGCACGTCCGAGCATCAGCCACATGTGTCTCAATTGCGGCAAGCTTCAAATGTTTCATAAATTGTTCCGCTGCCGCACGACCGCCGCGTACACCGAAACTCACGACACCGCAGGTTCCGTTCGGCATATATTTTTGTGCCAAAGCGTGATAGGTGTCCCCTTCCAAACCGGCATAATTGACCCAAGTGACGTTGGGGTGTGATTGCAAAAATTTTGCTACGGCAAGCGCATTGGCACAATGACGCTCCATACGCACATGCAAACTTTCCAAACCGAGGTTGAGCAAAAAGGCACTTTGTGGTGCAGGCGTCGATCCGAAATCACGCATCAGTTGTGCGGTTGCTTTGGTAATAAACGCTCCGCCCTGTCCGAATTTTTCAGCATAGACAATCCCGTGATAACTATCATCCGGAGTACAAAGACCGGGGAATTTTTCACGATGTGCCATCCAATCAAAATGACCGGAATCCACGATACAACCGCCGACAGCGGCTCCGTGACCATCCATATATTTTGTCGTGGAATGCGTTACAATATCTGCTCCCCATTCAAACGGACGACAATTGACGGGCGTCGCAAATGTATTGTCTACGATCAAAGGCACTCCGTGAGTATGCGCCGCATTGGCAAATTTTTCAATATCCAAAACGGTCAGTGCCGGATTGGCAATGGTTTCGCCAAACACCGCCTTGGTATTCGGACGGAATGCCGCGTCCAATTCTTCTGCCGTACAATCCGGAGAAACGAACGTAAACTCGACGCCCATTTTTTTCATGGTTACGGCAAACAGATTGTAAGTACCGCCGTAAATGGTGGAAGACGAAACCACATGATCGCCGCATGTGGCAATATTGAACATGGCATAAAAATTTGCCGCCTGTCCGGATGACGTCAACATTGCCGCCGTTCCGCCCTCCATCTCGCAAATTTTGGCGGCAACGGTATCGCAAGTCGGATTTTGCAACCTGGAATAAAAATATCCGCTCGCTTCCAAATCAAACAACTTTGCCATATCTTCACTGCTATCATAATGGAATGTGGTACTTTGAACGATCGGGATCTGTCGCGGCTCACCGTTCCCGGGTGTATAGCCGCCCTGCACACATTTGGTTTCGATTTTGTAATGATTCATCATAAATTCCTCTTTTCCAAAAAAATTGAATTACAATACATCAGCCAGCTCATAAATGAGCCGTTCGGTCTTTTCCCATCCGAGACAAGGATCGGTAATGGATTTGCCGTAGATTTCATCTGCTCCGATTTTTTGCGCACCGTCTTCAATGTAACTTTCAATCATCAATCCCTTGACCAAGCGTTTGACATCAGCCGAATGACGGCAGGCATGCAAAACTTCCTTGGCAATGCGTACTTGTTCCAAGTATTGCTTTCCGGAATTTGCATGATTGGTATCCACGATGACCGCCGGATTCTGCAATCCGAATTTTTCATATGCCTCACACAAACGGATCAAATCTTCATAATGATAGTTCGGCATACTCCGCCCATTGGGATCTACATAGCCGCGCAAAATAGCATGTGCATAGGGATTTCCGGCACTTTTCACTTCCCATCCGCGGTAAAGGAACATATGAGAATGTTGTGCCGCCGTAATGGAATTCATCATCACGGTCAGATCACCGCAAGTCGGATTCTTCATACCGACCGGAATATCCAAACCGCTTGCCGTCAACCGATGTTGCTGATTTTCCACCGATCTTGCACCGACAGCCACATACGTCAACAGGTCAGAAAGGTATCTGTGATTTTCCGGATACAGCATCTCATCGGCACATCCGAACCCTGTCTCTTGCAAAGCGCGCAAATGTAACCGGCGGATGGAGATAATCCCTTTCAAAAGATCCGGTTCCGCGTTTGGATCCGGCTGATGCAACATGCCTTTATAACCATCTCCCGTGGTACGCGGTTTATTGGTATAAATTCGAGGGACGATCATAATTTTTTCGGCAACACGTTCTTGAACGTTCCGCAATCTGGAAATATAGTCCAATACGGAATCTTCATTGTCGGCAGAACAAGGACCGATGACAAGAATGAACTTGTCCTTTTTGCCGGAAAAAATATCTTTCAGTTCCTGTACACAAGCATCACGGCGATTCCTCAACTCGGAGGATACCGGATATTGCTCCTTGATCTCTTGCGGGATCGGGAGCTTACGGTAAAATTCCATGTTCATGGGAAGGGTTCCTTTCTTTATCGAAAAAATATATAAAATCAGTTTGTTTTCGGCTTATCAAATAAGGTTCGTCGTGCTGTCGCTTTTTGCATCGCTATCCGCATACCGTCTATATCTTCATTTTCCAAAAGATTCCGAAAACGATTCAATTCTGCCGAAAAAGCATCCATCTGCAACAGCAAAGCCTCTTTATTCAGTAAAAACAGCTCCGACCACATCACATCGTTGATCTTTGCAATGCGCGTCAAATCACGGAAAGAATCTCCCGTATATTGTTCCATCATCGGTTTTTCATTACAATTCATCAGTGCAACTGCAATACAGTGCGTCAATTGAGAGAGAAATGCAACCATCTCATCATGCTGCGTCGGAGTCAATTCCGAAATTTTGGAAAATCCAAGCGTTTCCCCCAATGACCGACAAAAAGCAATTGCCTCCGGCGTATTCGCCTCGGTTGGAACAACGATATAATTTGCTCCCGCAAATACGCTGTCATCGCTGTACGCAACACCGCTTCCTTCCCGTCCCGCCATCGGATGGGCGGAAATGAATTCCACATCCTGACGCAACATTGCTTGAACCTTATAAACGATCTGCGCCTTGACTCCCGTCACATCGGTCAAAAGCGTTCCTGGACGAAACAAATGTTGATACATTTGAATCCATTCCACAAAAATATGCGGATAAAGCGCAAAAACGATCAAATCGGCATTTTCCACAAAAAACGGATTGACCTCGGTGCAACCCTCCTCAATCATTCCTTTGGCAAGTGCATAATCAATATCTTCCTGCCGTTCGGTAATACACCGCACATGGTATCCTTTTTTCATCAATGCAGACGCATAGCTTCCGCCCATAACACCCAAACCGATGATCAAAATATTGGTATCTTTCGTAAAGGTCTTCATACTGTTTCCTTCAATATAGTATAGTAGGTCTTTGAACAGACGATCAAAACGGTTCTGCCGAAATACCAAGCGAACGAATACAATCGAAAAAATTCGGAAAACTTTTGTCTACCGCCTCGGCACCGACAATCGTTCCTCCTGTCACAGACGCCAGAACAGAAAGTGCCATCACAATGCGATGATCGTTATGACCGTATAACGGTTCCCGCGGCGCATACAATGCATCGGCATGGATGTGAACGGCATTTTCGAAAATCTCCACACGTGTTCCGAATTTGCGAAGTTCCTGCGCCATCGTCTCGGCACGGTCACTCTCTTTGATTTTTAAGCGTTTCGTTCCGGTCAAAATTCCACCGTGTCGAGCAGCCGCCACCGCAAACAAAATCGGTGCCAAATCCGGACAATCTTCAACGGAAATCGGCTTTCCTTCCGCAAGCATGGAAAAACAGTTCGGATAAACACGATCCCCTTGTAAAGAATCCGTTCGTAACCCACCGATCCGAACCGATCCTCCAAACAGATTCAAAGCATCCAAAAAAGCCGCATTGGAGTAATCCCCTTCCACAGTGCAAAGACGCCCTTGCATGGAATGACCGCCTTCCACCTTCAAAGTGTATTCATCCAACCATTCCACATCGGCACCGAATGTCCGTAAAGCGTCGATCGTTAAAAGAATATACGAGCGACTTTCCACCGGAGGCAACAAACGCAAAATACTTTGACCGCATACTTGTGTCAAGGCAAACAACATTCCGCTGACGAACTGACTGCTGACATTTCCGGGCAGAACAAATTCTCCCGCTTCCAGTTGCCCTCGAACGGTTATTCCGTTTTCATTTTGCAAAAATGTCCAATGATGTTCGCGGCACAATGTTTCATAGACCGTCATCGGACGGCGCAACAACGACGGTGCGCCGGTCAAAGTAACGACTTGATTGCGCAACAATGCAATCGGCAATAAGAAACGCATGGTACTTCCGCTTTCACGGCATGGCAACACAAGAGAATCGGAGGCAGACCAATCGGCAACCGCATTACCTTGAACGGTTACGCAGTCATCTTCCCACCGGCATGTCACCTCGAAAGCACGCAAACAGTCAACGGTCGCCTGTACATCCTGGCAAGCCGAAACGCCCGAAAGAACACTGGTCCCTGTTGCCATGGCGGCGGCAATCAATAACCTGTGTGCGACACTTTTTGACGGCGGAGCTTGTACAAAACCGTCGGCACGCGAAGGCAAGATTTTCACATTCATCCAAGATGCCCTCTGTTGTTTATTGTCTCCGCCAAAAAATCAATTGCTTCCAAATAACCGGATACACCGTGACCGGTAATGGTTCGGATGCATGCTTGTCGCAGATAACTGATCTGCCGAAATGCTTCTCTTTCTTCCACTTTTGAAATATGAACTTCCACAGTCGGCAATTGCACCGCATTCAGCGCGTCCAAAAGCGCAATGCTGGTATGCGTATAAGCCCCCGGATTGATCACGATCCCGTTGACTCCCTGCAAATAAGCCTCTTGAATCCAATCGACCAACGAGCCTTCGTGGTTGGACTGCAAGCATTGTACCTCGATGTTCTTCTTGCGGCAATGTTCCTCAATCAGTTCCAGCAGTTGCGCATAGGTCGTTGTCCCGTAATGAGCAGGTTCGCGGATTCCCAAAAAATTCAAATTTGGACCGTTAAGCACGTACAGTTTCATGAAGCCTGCCACTCCTTTTCTATCAAATTCACAACGGTCTCCACACTGCCGGAGCCGTCGATGCAAACATCTGCACAGTTGCAATATCGCGTATAACGTTCTCGGTATCGCTGCCGAATCGCATCGACCGAAGATGCCAAAGGTCGGTCGGCAGTCGGAAGCAACAATTCCAACGGGCGATCCAAAAAATATGTTCTGCCATTCTGTTTCAATTGCATCACATTATCCTCTCGCAGAACCGTCCCGCCTCCTGTTGCAAGAACGATACCGTTCTTTTGCGCCATCTGCTCTCGCAAGACTTTTGCTTCCAAGTTGCGAAACGCCTCTTCACCATCACGTTGAAAAATTTCCGAAACGGAACAACCGGCGACTTTCACAATTTCAGCATCCAAATCAAAAAACGGTCTGTGCATTCGATCTGCCAATGCTTTTCCGACAGAACTTTTTCCACTTGCCGGCATGCCGATCAGGACAACATTTTCCTTTTGCCTCAAAATTTTTTGATAGATCCGCTCTGCTGTATCCGAAGCATAAGTACGATTCAAAAACAATTCCGAAGCGCGAACTGCTTGTGCCACAAGCATAAACAAACCGCCCGTAGCGCAAATTCCGCGCCGATCGGCTTCCAGAATCAATTGGGAACGCAAGGGATTGTAGATTGCATCGACAACACCTTCCAAAGCGGGAAACCGTTCGAGCGATACCGGAGACGCATTCGGATTCGGATACATTCCGCATGGTGTTGTATTGAGCAAAACTTGAATGTCCGAATGCTGCTCTTGCAATGTATCATAGTTTATCGCGCCGTCCTTTCCGGTTCGACTGACACGAAATACGGTATGCGCTCCCATTGCATATGCAACCGCAACCGCCGTTCGCGATGTCCCTCCGGTACCGAGAACAGCCACCTTTTTTCCCTCCATGTTGATACCGGCACGGAGAATCAACGCGCGCATCCCAAAGAAATCCGTATTATAACCGTATAACAGACCGTCTCGATTGACGATGGTATTGATTGCACCGATAGCAGTTGCCTGTTCGCTCATCCAAGCCATATACGAAATGACGGATTCTTTGTACGGAATGGTCACATTGATACCGCAAAAAGCATGTTGCTTCATAAAGAGATCCAATTCTTCCCGCGGGACTTCACAAATCTCGTATGGCTCGTCCGAGAGTGCATGATGAATCTCAGCCGAGAAACTGTGTCCTAAATGCTCTCCGATACAGCCGTATTTCATAAGGGTATCTCCTGTTCTGTTATTTACGGATCCGGAAAATCGGTTCCGAATCGCAACGCCAACAAATCGCACAACACCAAAGCGGTGACACTGTCCACCACAACACGAGCACGATGTACAATGGCAGGATCATGCCGACCTTGCAACAGCAACGTTGCATTTTCTCCTGTTTTCAGGTCAACACTGTCCTGCTCACGGAAGACGGACGGCGTGGGCTTGACAGCGCAACGAAATACTATAGGCATCCCGTTTGTGATCCCGCCGTTGATTCCACCGTTATGATTGGTCGTCGTAACAATTTTTCCACAATCAGTTCGGAACCCGTCATTGGCTTCGCTTCCGTGCATTTCAGTCAGAGCAAACCCGTCTCCGAATTCTACACCTTTCACGCCAGGAATGCCGAACAAGGCATGAGAAAGAACGCCCTCGACACTGTCAAACCACGGTTCCCCGACACCTGCCGGAACGCCTATCACCGCCGTCTCCAAAACGCCGCCCACACTGTCACCTTCTTGTGCCGCATCGGAAATTTCTTTTCGCATAGTTGCTTCAATCGACGGATTGAGAACCGGGAAGATCAAATCTCCCAACATTTCCAGTTCCGATTCATACTGCTCAAATCCACGATCACAAACGGATCCCAAACGGCAAATATGCGTACCGATTAAAATACCGTTTTGACGCAAAGCCGTCATGGCGATTGCACCTGCCGCAACCAAAGCCGCTGTAATCCGTCCGGAAAAATGTCCTCCACCGCGATAATCCTGAAATCCGTGATACTTGCAATGTGCGGTATAATCGGCATGCCCCGGACGAGGCAAATCAAATGCATAGTCCCCGCTTCGAACATTGGTATTCGGAATTAGGATGCACAACGGCGTTCCCGTGGTATGCCCTTCAAACACACCGCTGACAATGCGAAATTCATCCGTTTCCACACGCGCGGTGGAAATGTTTCCATTCGGTCGGCGTAACTCCAACTGATGTCGGATAAAATCTTCATCCACGATCAATCCGGGTGCCAAGCCATCCAAAACGGCACCAATCTCGGAACCATGGCTTTCTCCGAACAAAGTAACCGTAACGCTGTTTCCAAATGTATTTTTCATCGTGTTTGTTCGGATCGCAGAACCGTTCGGATCTGCTGTTTCCACTCCTCCACAGGCATTTTGATCAATTCAAAAGAACCGATTTCTTTCACATAGACCACAATGATGTCATTTCCCTCACGCTTTTTGTCGCGAGAAGCAACCGCTAACATGGTTTCCAAATCGCCTTTGATCTCGGTCGGCAGTCCCAATCTTTTCAAAACGGGAATGAGACGCGCACGGACATCCGCCGAACACATCGGCAACATACCGAGTGCCACGCATTCGCCGTGATACAAACCGTGCAATGCTTCTTCACTTTCGATCCCGTGACCAAGTGTATGACCGAAATTCAAAACACGGCGTAAGCCGGTTTCTTTTTCATCCTGCTCAACGACCGATTTTTTAATTTTCAGCGAACGTTCGATTACGGTATCCAAATCGACTTCGGCACGACCGGTTTCAAACAGTACAAACAATTCGGCATCCGATGTCAGAGACATTTTGATTGCTTCAGCCAAACCGTTCGCCATCTGACGTTGCGGAAGCGTGCGCAATGTTTCGGGATCAATCAAAACCGCACGCGGTTGATGGAATGCACCGACAATGTTTTTAACACCATTGAGATCAATCGCCGTCTTTCCTCCGATGGAGGAATCAACTTGAGACAAAACGGTGGTCGGAATATTATAGAAATCAATTCCGCGCATATAGGATGCCGCCGCAAATCCCGTCAGATCGCCAACGACACCGCCGCCGACTGCGACAGCGCAATCTCCGCGCGTAAATCCGTA
>CAZUYA010000055.1:0-10286 GCA_964624685.1 uncultured Ruminococcus sp.
CTGTCAAGTGTCAAATTGTAAACTTTTCTCATGCTCATTCTATCACATTTTTGCAGCGCTGTCAATCCTTTTTGAGAAAATTCTCAAAAATTTTTTGTATTCTTTTCAGCCTCCCTTGTAGTGGGAGAAGGCGCATCGCGCCGCAGGCAAAGCCCGGCGGAAGGATTTTTCTTTGACATACCTACCGGTAATTAAACCCCTCCTGCCATGCCATAAGGCATGGCTTCCTCCCCTACAGGGGAGGCTCCTGTAAGTCAAGCTTTCATCAATAGATAAAAGCAAATCTATCATTTCGAAACAAATTTGCACTACCTTTACAGTATGAAAAACTCATTGCACCACACCGTTCGATGCGTTTTCTGTCCCTACGGGAAAGGAACGGAAATCAAGGTTACCCTTTTGCGTATTTTGCAACGATGGCAGACATTTCCGGCAGTTTTTGCTCCATCTCCGCAACCAATTTGAACTGGGTATGACAACGATCCAAATTATGACCGTTGCGATGGACGGAAAAATAAATGTCCCCGTTGATATGGTCGGTAAGAAAGCGAATGCCGCATTCCAAAGTCATCAAAAGTGCAGATACCGGCATCAATTCCAATTCTTTGGGTGTCAAATTGTCTCCGACTTCCTCAAGAAAAGCTTCCGTAAACGCTTCAAATTTGGCAAGATCAAAATGAATCTTTTCCAACTCCCGCTCATCCTCGGCACCCGTAGACGCACCAAAGCGCAAGGCATCTCCGAAATCGTACAGCATGGAACCGGGCATAACGGTATCCAAATCAATGACACAGATCGCATGTTTGGTTTTTGCATCCAACAACACATTGTTCAATTTGGTATCATTATGCGTCACGCGTAACGGCACGCTTCCTTCGGCAATTGCCTCCGTCACAATCGTGGCGTAGTGACGATACGCCTGTGCGAATGCAATCTCTTTTTGTACCGTTGCCACGCGTCCCGCGTGATCTTTTCCAATCGCTTCATCCAACTGCCGATACCGCTCGGGGGTATCATGAAATTTTTGTATGGTCTCATACAGTTGTTCTGCCGGAAAATCGGCAAGCATTTTCTGAAATTTTCCAAACCCGTGAGCCGCCTCGGCAAAATCGGATAAACAATCCACCTGTTCCAAAGAAATTGTATCCTCGACGAAATAGTACGCACGATACCAGTCCCCCGCCGGTGTTCGATAATACGGTTTTCCGTCCTTTGCACGCAGGAAAGTCAGCGTCTCGCGTGTGGGATCTCCGCCCGCCTCCTCGATCCGCGCACGGAGATAGGATGTCACCGCCATAATATTTTCCATCACTTCATCCGGATGAGTAAAAACCGCGGTATTGATACGTTGCAAAATAACGCGCGGGCAACTTTCCGCCAAATAAGTACGATTGATATGCCCGTTTCCATGCGGCACCGTTTCAGCAGCAATGCCAAATTGGTTCAAAATTTCGATCAGCTCGTTCATATCGGTCTTAATTCCTTTCTTTTTATCTCAAATTATCTTGAAATTTCGCTCAAAATTCTATAATATAGGGGAAAAAGCAAAAAAGCCTCTTGATTTTCCAATCATCATATGTTATTATTATAATATATCCAAAAGCAAATAGATATATAGAAACGGACATAAAACCTTTGAAAACAGCTCAAAAAATTACAGAATACACGGAAAGTTCACTGACCGACTGCGGAATCGCACGCTGTCCCGATATTCTCGCATTTCATTGGTCGCTGAATCAAAAATTTGAACAATATTACGACTATGGCGGAGAACGTCACCCCTTTTACGAATTGGTGTTCGTTACGGAGGGGACTGTCGGCATCACTGCCGGCGAGGAAGTTTATACCTTAAGTGCCGGGCAAATGTTGTTGCACCCGCCCGATGAATTTCACAGGATTTGGTCGGAATTTGAAAGTGCACCCCGTGTGCGGAATCTTTCTTTCTTTGCCGCCACCATTCCGTCCTACAGCAGTCGAATCCTGCAACTGTCCGACGAAGAACAATCGGAATTAAACATCATTTGTGATACCGTTGCAAAAGCACTTGCCGCCAACGATCGCGGTCTGTTGAATGAACAAAGACTGCGATTGGAAATTTGGTTGCTCGGCGTAACAAAAAACGACGGCGAAGTGATCGTGCGTCCAACGTTGCCGTCAGCTCTTCGCTATGCCGAAATTGTCAATCTCCTGCACACACATCTGCATGAACAACTCAGTGCACAGGAAATTGCCGCACTGTGCAACATCAGTCTTTCGGCACTGAAAAAGATCTTCACCAGATACGCCGGAATGGGGGTTTCCCGATATTTTACCGAAATGAAAATGCGCTATGCCGCCGAACAGTTGCAAGCGGGAATGCGCGTCGGTGAAGTTGCCGCCGCCTTGGGATATTTTGATCAAAATTATTTCAGTACGGTTTTTCGGCGCGTCATGGGCGCGCCTCCCGGAACCTTCCGTATTAACGAAAAGAAGAACGATTCCCGCATAGAAAGAAAGGAAAAGAACACCATGAAATTCATCACTGTCCCGACATACGAAAAATTAAGCCGCCAAGCTGCAAACATCATTTCAGCGCAAGTAATCATGAAACCGCAAAGCGTTTTGGGACTTGCAACCGGTTCGTCTCCGCTTGGCATCTACCGTCAACTCATTGACTGGTATAACAAAGGAGATATTGATTTTTCGGAAACGGTCTCCGTCAATCTGGATGAATATGTCGGACTGAAAGAAACAGACGAACAAAGCTACCGTTATTTCATGCAAACCAATTTTTTCGATCACATCAATATCCGCCGCGAAAACACCTTTGTTCCAAACGGTTGCGCCGATGATCTGAATACGGAATGTGCCGAATATGACGCACGCATTGAACGTTTGGGCGGAATCGACCTTCAATTGCTCGGCATCGGTTTGGACGGTCACATCGGATTTAACGAACCTGCCTCCGTATTCGTCAAAAACACCCACGTAGTGGATCTGCACGAATCCACAATCCGTGCCAATGCACGATTCTTCCAAAGTGAGGGGCAAGTCCCCCGTCAGGCGGTCACCATGGGTATGATCTCGATCATGCAGGCAAAAAAAATCCTCCTGGTCGCCAACGGAAAATTGAAAAAAGACATCGTTCAACGTGCGTTCTACGGTCCCATCACACCGGAAATTCCGGCTTCCATTCTTCAACTTCATCCGGATATTACCGTTGTATTCAGCGAAGAATAACACGTTCCTTAAAACAACAGTACATCTACCGCGGCAGAATCCTTGTTTGGATTCTGCCGCTTGTTTTGTCGGAAAACGGAAACATTCAACCGACAAACAACGTAACGGTTGATTTCTTTCCGAACGTCCTTTTTTCTCCGATTTCCGTCAAATCGGTTGACATTCTTCAAAAAATGTGGTACAATGATACCAAAGACGATTTCAAAAAGAAAAGAGAGGTTTTCACTATGCATTGGTCGGAAGAAATTGCGCAAAGAATCATCGAGCGCAACCCCAACAAAGAAGAATATGTTTGCGCGGCGGGCATCAGTCCCTCCGGCTCCGTTCACATCGGAAATTTCCGCGACGTGGCAACATCGTTGATGGTCGTTCGCGCATTGCAAAAAGCCGGAAAAAAAGCAAAATTGTTATTCTCATGGGACGAATACGATCGGTGCCGCAAAATTCCCGCAAACGTGCAAGCAGTTGTCGGAAACAGTTATGACAAATATATCGGATGCCCTTATGTCGATATTCCGGACCCGTGGGGATGCCATGAAACCTATGCCCAACACTTTGAGGAAGAATTTGTCAATTCCATGAAGCCGTTCGGCATTGAATTGGATTGTCGGTATCAGGCACGGCTCTATCGTTCCGGAGCTTATACCAAGGACATCATCGAAGCGTTGCAAAAGAGGTACGAAATTTTTGAGATTTTGGATTCCTTCAAAACCAAAGATACCGGCAAGAGCGAAGCGGAATTGCAGGCGGAACACGACGCGGAAAAAGCGGCATACTACCCCGTCAGCATCTTCTGCCCCGAATGTCACACCGACTTTACGACCATCACCAAACTTTCCGACGATTGTACCGAAGCCGACTATACTTGTCGTTGCGGTCACAGCGGGCATTTCAATTTCCTGACCGATTTTGATTGCAAATTGGGTTGGAAGATCGACTGGCCGATGCGTTGGAGATACGAGCATGTGGACTTTGAGCCGGGCGGAAAAGATCACGCCGCACCAACCGGTTCCTACAGCAACTCCAAAGTCATTTCCAAACAGATTTTCCACTATGATGCCCCCCTCTTTCAAGGCTATGAGTTCATCGGAATCAAGGGAATGACCGGTAAGATGTCCTCTTCATCCGGCTTGAATCTCACCCCTGAAACCTTACTCAAACTCTATCAACCCGAAATCATTCTTTGGCTTTATTCCAAAACGGATCCGACCAAAGCATTTGATTTCTGCTTTGACGACGGAATCTTACGTCAGTACTTTGAATTTGACAAAATGCTGACCGATGTGCGCAACGGAACCGCGACGGACGCGGCAAAAGACATTATGCACAACTGCAAGATTGACGGACGGGAGATTGAAACCGTTCCCATGTCCCTGTTGGTACAACTCGGTTCCATCGTCAATTTCAATGTTCCCATGTTGGAGACCGTCTTCTCCAAGATCGGCACGCCTTACACGGCAGAACAGTTTGCCGACCGTTTGGATCGTGCAAAATTCTGGTTAGAACAATGCGCGCCGGATCAAGTCAACCGGTTGCGCACGACTCGTAATTTTGAAATATACAACACTCTGGACGAAAAAGAACGGCAGACCATCGAACAATTGCACACGTATATTGCAAACGGCGGATATTCTTTGGACGAATTGAACACGGAGCTTTACGCGATTCCGAAGCGCGTCTACGGTTCCGATATGAGCGACAAAGAATTGAAGACGATCCAAGGAAATTTCTTCCGTAACGTCTACCGTCTGCTCATCGACCGTGAAAAAGGTCCTCGTCTCTACCTCTTCCTGTATGCAATCGAATCCAATCAATACGTTGGGTTGTTGGACTTTTCCTATCCGCAAACGGAAGAGGAACGCGCCATCGAGGACGCCGCTCAAGCCCCTTGCTGTCCGGAGGCACCGAAGACCGCCGCACCCGCGGAAACCCGTGAAGCCGATCCCGTGGCACCCATCAAGGAACAAGTCAACATTGAAGATTTCCAAAAGTTGGACTTCCGTGTGTGCAAAGTTCTGAAAGCCGAACCTGTACGCAAATCCCACTCTTGCCTGAAATTGACCTTGTTCGACGGTCTCTCCGAACGAGTGATCATGTCCTCCATCAAAGAAGAATATACGCCGGAAATGCTCATCGGAAGAAAGATCATCGTCATAGCCAATTTGAAACCGAACCGCATTTGCAACGTCAATTCACAGGGCATGCTGTTGGCAGCCACCAACAATGCCTGTGGTTGCAAGATCATTTTCGTTGATGATTCCGTTCCGGAAGGCACGGCAATCCACTGACCGTCGAACCAACCGTTCGCAATCCGCAAACAATCGAACAATAAATTTGTATCCGAAGGAGCAGAACCCATGATTTGGTCGTTGTATGCAATGTTGGGACAGAATATGTGGTTTCACGAAGATTCCAAACTGGATTTTGAGGATGCGGCATGGGAACTTTTGTTAGAACATGCCGTTACATACGGCATCAATCAGATCGTACTGGATCTCGGCGAGGGGGTGCGGTACGAAAGCCATCCGGAATTGGCAAAAGAAGGCGCATGGTCCCCGTCTCGTGTTCGTTCCGCGGTGCAACGATGCCGCACACTCGGCATCGAACTGATTCCGAAGCTGAATTTTTCGGCGACGCATCATCTGTGGCTGGGAGAGTACCGCCGCATGATGTCCACACCAATCTACTACAAAGTCTGCCACGACCTGATTGAGGAAGTTGCCGACCTGTTTGACAGACCGTCGTATATCCACATCGGCATGGACGAGGAAGGCGATCCTCAATTCTTCAAAGATCTTGACATGGTACATTATCGTCAAGGAGAACTGATCTGGCACGATCTGCGCGATCTGTGCGGTTGCGTTCTTGCCTGCGGTTCCAAACCGTGGATCTGGGGCGATCTGTGCGTGTATCAACCGCAAGCATTTCGCAACCACATCCCCGACCGTGATGTAGTCCTTTCCCCGTGGATCTATTTTGCAATCCGACGCGAACATTGGACGCGCGTTGACTCCAAGCAACGGTATTTGGATTCCAATGAAGGCAAGTTGGGAATCGAATATATGGAAGAAGCACCGATCTGGCAAGCAATGACAAAGGAAGGTGTGAATGCCGCAAACGACGGATACAAAACCATCCCCTGCTGTTCGGTATGGGGAGAATGCGAGGCATGCAGTGATGATGTCGTGGAACATTTTGTCAATCACTGCAACAAAGAACATCTATTAGGATTTATGACGGCACCGTGGGTCAAGACCACACTTCAAAACATGGATACGATCGTCTTGTCCATGCAAACACTTGCAAAAGCAAGAGAAACATTTGCAAAAGAATAATCAACCGCCACAGAGGAGGATTCCGATGGAATTCAAAATTCAAAATCCGATCGACAACGGCTGGTATGCCGATCCGGAAGCTCGTTTTTACGATGGAAAATTCATCATCTATGCGACAAAATCGTTGCCGTTTGACGAACAGACCAATCAGGTCTGCTTCATCTCCGAAAATTTGTCCGACTGGGTAAAAAAAGACGATATTATCGAAATGACCGGCTTTCCGTGGGCAACACGCGCCATCTGGGCACCGACCGCCGTCGAAAAGAACGGCAAATACTATTACGTGTTCGCCTCCGGAGACATCCACTCCACCGCAGAAACGGGGGGACTGGAAATTGCCGTCTCCGATTCTCCGACAGGACCTTTTCGTTCCTTGACAGGCAAACCTCTGGTTAACGAATTTTTCAACGGTGCGCAACCCATTGACGCACATCTATTCAAAGATGATGACGGCACCGTTTATCTGTTTTGGGGTGGCTGGGGACACTGCAACCTCGGCATCATGAGTGAAGATATGACCGAATTGCGTCCTTTGGAGAATGGCACTCTCTGCCGTGAAATCACTCCTCCGGACTATGTGGAAGGACCTTGCATGTTCAAAAAAGACGGACACTATTACTTTATGTGGTCATCCGGGAACTGGGAAACGGGTACCTATCGCGTCAATGCGGCTTTTGCCGCTTCCCCGTTCGGTCCTTTCGACAATTACACGAACGTCCTTTGCACGGGTGACGGAAAACTGGCAAACGGTCCCGGTCACAACGGGTATTTGTATCTTCCGTCGGAGGATCTTTGGCTCTGTGTCTACCATCGCCACTCGCCGGATAACAACGACGGAAACGCACGGTTCCTCTGTATCGACGTGATGCGTTTTGATGCGGACGGTCACATTTTGCCGATCAAGATGACCGGCGAATGGGAATACCGCAACGGCGAAGTCCATATCCTGCAAGCATAATCTACCGGAAAGGCATAATCAATATGAACGTTCAGTTAAAACTTTCACGCGGCATGTCGGCACCGGAATATGCAACGTCCGGATCCGCAGCAGTCGATCTGCGTGCCGCATTGGACGAAAACGAGACCGTTGTTCTCCACCCCGAAGAGCGCGTACTCATTCCGACCGGACTATCCATCGCTCCGGACTCTTGTCACTTTGTCGCCATTGTCGCCGCACGAAGCGGACTCGGCATCAAACGCGGCATCTCACTCTCCAACGGAATCGGCGTGATTGACAGCGACTACCGCGGTGAAATCTGTGTGGGACTGATCAATCACGGGAATGAACCGTTTGAAATTCGACGCGGTGATCGCATTGCACAAATGATGTTCCTGCAGGTGGAAACCGCAAACTTTATCGTTACCGATGCTTTGGACGACACCGAACGAGGAACCGGCGGATTCGGTCATACGGGAATCCAATAATCGACAATCCGTTTTTTCTCTTTCAGCCCTCTGCACCAAATCAAATGCAATTTGCATAAAAACAAAAAAATCGGTAAATCCGATGTGCCCCCCAAAAGTATTCGGCTTTTGGGGGGCATTCCATCAATCTCAAACAGTTAAACCGTCTTTCCACAGCATGGTTTCCTTTCTGATTTCTTTTCGCATCAAGATCAATACGATCAAATTGATAGTCGTCAAAGAAGCAATCGCAAAATCCGAAATCATCCAAACCTGCGACGGTGCAGTAAAACAACCAAACAGGATACAACCGATCAAACCGATGTAATACAACTTTTTCCATTGTTTTTTGGAAGACAAAAATCGCAAATTTTCCAGACCGTATCCGCTCCAACAAATCAATGTGGCATATCCGAATAAGAAAATCGCCGCGCACAAAAACCATTCAGAAATCCCTCCGAGTACGGTGGAGTAAGCGCGAACAACCATCATCACACTGTTGTCGGCAAACATCTCCACATCACCGTAACTGACCAAAATCACCAATCCCGTTACGGTACACAACAAGATCGTATCCACAAACACCTCAAAAATGCCCCAGATTCCCTGGCTTGCCGGATCTTTGGCAGCCGCGGCGGCATGTGCCGTCGGTGCCGTTCCGCATCCCGCCTCGTTGGATAGTAATCCTCGCATCGTCCCGACACGCAAAGCACGGGAGGTGCCGAATCCCCAAACACCGCTCAACATACTTTTGGTTTGAAAGGCTTCCTCAAAGATCAAATCAAATGCCGCGCCAAGCGCATCACGACGCAAAAATAATACGGCAACGGACATCAGCACATACCCGCACGTCATCATCGGCACCAAGTATTCTGTCATGGCAGAAATGCCGCGACTGCCTCGAAAAAAAGCAGGCAAAGCGCCTCCGACCAGCAGCAGTGCACAACCCAACGGCGGGATTGACAAAACCCCGCTCAAAGCCGATGAAATCGCATTGACCTGAATCACACAACCCATGCTAAAGGTATTCAAAATCATCAATCCCGCAAAAACGGATGAAACAAAAAAAGCCGTTTTGACGTGTCTGTTGGATAAAAAATAATCCTTTATATAATATACGGCACCTCCGAATCGTTCCCCATTTTGTCCATACCTTCGGTGGGCAACCGCAAGCAAGATCTCGGCATATTTGAGAATCATGGCAATCAGTGCCGAAATCCACATCCAAAACATTGCACCCGCCCCTCCCAATGCAATGGCATTGGCAACACCGACCAGATTGCCGACGCCCAAAGTTCCTGCCAAGGCTTGCATCACGGCACGAAACGGCGATATTCCGTCCGCATCGGTACCCCCGCGCATTGAACGCAACAATTTTCGCGGTGCTCGAAACGGATACCCCTTCAAATAAATCAGAAAAAAGAATCCGCACAGCAACAACAAAAGCGGAATCAACCCACCCGTCAACAACCAACCAACCATAAAAACCTCCTCTCCGAACCGCTTGGCTCTTTCGGTAGAACAACAGATTTGCCTCCTATGACCGTCTTTCTTTATTGTATTCCGCTCCTTCAAAATCTATGCTTGCGCAAAATCCATCATTTTTAGCACTCTAACGGATATAAAAATCAATAAATATGTTAAAAAAATGTGAATATTTCAAAATAGGGCTTGATTTTTCCGAAAATCTGGTATAGAATATGATCATAAATTAGCACTCAAACATTTCGAGTGCTAACAAATTTATCAAATCATCAGACAAAAAAATCAGAAGGAGGATCTGAATTATGAATATCAAACCGCTTTCCGACCGCGTTGTAGTCAAGCTTGTGGAGGCTGAAGAAAAAACAAAGACCGGTATTTTCCTGACTGCCGCTGCACAAGAAAAGCCGCAAGTGGCAGAAGTCATTGCCGTCGGTCCCGGCGCACGGGATGACAACGGCAAATTGATTCCCATGGAAGTCAAGATCGGGGATAAGGTCATCACCGGAAAATATTCCGGAACAGAAGTAAAAATGGACGGTGCCGAATATACCATCGTCAAACAGAGCGACATTCTCGCTATCGTAGAATAATCGAAAAGAGGTAAATGAGCTATGGCAAAAGATATTCTTTACGGAATTGAAGCACGCAACGCATTGGTGCGCGGCGTAGACAAACTTGCTGACACGGTCAAGATCACTTTGGGACCGAAAGGCAGAAATGTGGTACTGGATAAAAAATACGGTTCTCCCCTCATCACCAATGACGGTGTAACCATCGCCAAGGAGATCGAGCTGGAGGATGCGGCGGAAAATATGGGTGCACAGCTGGTGAAGGAGGTTGCCA
>CAZUYA010000056.1:0-10262 GCA_964624685.1 uncultured Ruminococcus sp.
CTGCTTTTGCGGCTTCCAGAACCGTGGAACCCTTGGCAACGGAGTATTCCCTACCGTGAATTTTTACTTTAATCATATCCATTGTCCACAATTCTCCTTACTCTTTAGAAATAGCTTTGAACTTACAGGTCGGCATACAAGCACCGCATTTGACACACTTTGCGGGATCAATTGCAAACGATGCCAACTTGTGTCTGGGTGCAACATAGTCGGTTCTTGCGATCGCCGATGCGGGACAATTTTTGGCACACATACCGCAACCAATACATTTTTCGGCATTGATCTGATAGCGAACCAATTTTTTACAAACCCCTGCAGGACACTTTTTATCTACGATATGCGCAATGTATTCATCGCGGAAATACCGAAGGGTGGAAAGAACGGGGTTCGGTGCCGTTTGACCGAGACCACAGAGAGAAGCCGACTTGATGTAATTGGCAAGTTCCTCCATTCTGTCCAAATCTTCCAATTCTCCGTTACCGGAAATAATCTTATCCAAAATTTCAAGCAATCTCTTGGTACCGACACGGCACGGGGTACATTTACCGCAAGATTCATCGACTGTGAAATCCAAGAAAAACCGTGCTATATCCACCATGCAGTTGTCTTCGTCCATAACAATCAATCCGCCCGATCCCATCATGGAACCGATGGCAAGCAAATTGTCATAGTCAATGGGGGTATCAATCAAATGTGCGGGAATACAACCGCCGGAAGGACCGCCTGTTTGCGCCGCTTTGAATTTTTTACCATTCGGAATGCCACCGCCGATCTCTTCAATGATGTGCCGCAAGGTGGTCCCCATGGGAACTTCAACCAACCCGGTGTTCTTGATCTTGCCGCCCAAAGCAAAAACCTTGGTTCCCTTTGATTTTTCGGTACCGATAGAGCTGAACCAATCGGCACCTTTCAAAATAATCTGCGGAATGTTCGCATAAGTTTCCACGTTATTCAAAACAGTGGGACGATCAAACAATCCCTTGACAGCCGGGAACGGCGGACGCGGGCGAGGCTCACCGCGTTTTCCCTCAATGGAGGTCATCAAAGCGGTTTCTTCACCACATACAAAAGCACCTGCACCGAGACGAATCCCCAAATCAAATTCAAAATCGGTGCCGAAAATATTTTTCCCCAAAAGACCGTATTCTTTTGCTTGTTCAATTGCGATTTGCAAACGCTTGACGGCAATCGGATACTCTGCACGAACATAAACATAACCTTGATTTGCACCGATCGCATAGCCGGCAATTGCCATTGCCTCAATCAGTGCATGCGGATCTCCTTCCAAAATGGAACGATCCATAAATGCACCGGGATCTCCTTCATCGGCATTACAACAAACGTATTTTTGGACGGTACCGCGATTGCCGGATGCAAATTTCCATTTCATACCGGTCGGGAATCCCGCACCGCCGCGTCCGCGAAGACCGGAATCCAAAATTGTTTGAATGACATCATCCGGTGTCATTTCCGTCAGTACTTTTCCCAATGCCGCATAGCCGTCCATGGCGATGTATTCTTCAATGTTTTCCGGATTGATTACACCGCAGTTCCGAAGTGCCAAACGATGCTGGGAACGGTAAAAAATCGTATCATTCAAAGAGGCATGCGCTTCTTCCTCGTTTTCCTGTGCGGCACCGGTATCATTGTAGACCAATCTTTCAACGATTCGTCCTTTGAGCAAATGCTCACTGACAATTTCGGCAACATCGTCTACCGTGACATTGCTGTAGAACGTGCCGTCTGGATAAACGATGACGACAGGTCCCAATGCACACAGACCGAAACAACCGGTTTGTACCACCTTGACCTCATCTGCCAAACCGTTTTTCTCGATCTCAGCGTGAAAGGCTTCTTGAATCTTGGGGCTTCCGGAAGATGTACATCCCGTACCGCCACAACACAATACATGAGCGCGAATCATAAAAAAGATACCTCCAAATTATACATTCTGAGCATTGGCAATCGTATATTCTTGCACGATCTTGCCGCCCTTGATATGTTCTTTCAGAACTTTTTCAGCTTTGTCAACCGTCATTTTGACATAAGTCACTTTCTCTTTGCCGGATTCGATCACCTCGACAATCGGTTCATATTGGCAAAGACCGATACAGCCTGTTTGAGAAACGGAAACTTGTCCGTTTAAGCCCGCCTGATCTACGCCTTCAACAAACGCATGGAGAACAGAACGCGCGCCCGCTGCAATGCCGCAAGTTGCCATACCGACAACAATGTGGACATTGGCGACGCCTTGGCGAATTACAAGCTGGTCTTTCATCTTTTCTCTGATCTCTGCAAGTTCTGCCAAAGATTTCATAGTTTAGTTCCTTTCCTTTTTTCATTGTTATTTGTTGTTCATAAGATATTGATCTCTCAAATATTGAGAGATCCAACTTAAAATTGACGGTTCGCTTAATAAAATTTCATTTCCAAGAATTTCACGCATCTGTTCGGTATTCAAGCAGATGTGAAACAATTCGGTATCATGATTAAACGAAAAATCAATTTCCGGATTTCCTTGCACCAAAGTTACCATGGTAGAAACAATGTCTCCCAATGGTGTAAAATCAATATGTTTCTTATAAAATCGAGCCGTGATCTCCGTTCCGTGGTTTTGGGGATATTCGTTTTTGTATCGCGATCGGATTTTGACATCCCCTCCGGTTTGCTCTGCCGCCATCTTCAAAAAAGGAAGTCCCAGACCGACACGCCGACTGGTCTGAGTCGTAAAAAAAGGATCCATGACCTGTTGTACGGTCTTGGCTGTCATTCCGCAACCGTTATCGGCAATGACCATGGTCAAAACAGCTTCGGTTTCCGACAATGCGATACGGATTCGTGTAGCCCCCGCTTTCACGGAATTATTGGCAACATCCAAAATGTTCAGTGATAATTCCTTCATTCTTCCCCTCCGTTCAAAATCGCAAACAATCGATGTCGCAGAACATTTGCATCACCGACGGAATCCTCCTTATGAGAAAAAATGAGATTTTTCCAGAATGCTCCAAATGCAAATCGTAAGAATGAAAGAATCATGATTTCACATCAGCCAACCGAACAGCCAGTTCATAGGCGGTTAATGGACTCATCAAAACATTGATGCCTCTTTCTTCGGCAACACGGAGTACAGACTCTTCCGGTCTTACACCTTCTGCCAAAAGGATCGCCGCTACATCGGCGAGTGCGGCAACCGCCAAAATATTGACATTGGACATGATTGTGATCCAAAGACAATCGCTTGGTGCTCGTCCGATCACCCAACTGAGCAGATCTCCGATATAAATATCGGAAAAAGTACGCTCGGCATCGGAAACGGTCAACGGCATCAAGGCCAGTTTTTCTGTTACTTCATGAATTGTCATAAATCCTCCGTTTTACGGTTTGCAGACCAATCAGTACGCCGTCTTTTCTCCCGACAATCGTCTCGGAAAACAATACATCTTTCCGAATCGGATATGCACGCAACCGTCATAATGAAATATTCGATGAAACGGAAGCATTGTATGGATTCATCGGAACATTTGATACATCGGTATCAAGCCTTTCAAAAACGGAAATCAAGTTATTGATATTTTGCCAGAATCGTATCTACATCATCTACGGTCAATCTGCCGTACACTTCACCATTCACCGTCAAAACGGGAGCCAACCCGCATGCACCGATGCAACGGGTAGCTTCAATGGAATATTTGCCATCCGGCGAAGTACTGCCGACAGGAACACCTAACTTTTCCGAAATTGCATTGATGATGTCGCCGGAACCTTTTACATAACAAGCGGTTCCCAAGCAAACGGCAATGGCATATTGACCGTCCGGATTGAGCTTAAACTGTGCGTAAAAGGATGCAATCCCAAAAATTTCTTCCAAGGATACACCTGTTTTTGCAGCGATCATTTTCTGAACTTCAATCGGAAGATAGCCGTAAATTTCCTGCGCTTCCTGAAGGATCGGCATCATAGAACCTTTTTCACCGGCATGCTTTTCAATAACGGCAATCAGTTTCTCTTCCTGCTCTTTTGTCCCGTGAAAATCGACCGTAGTCAATTTCTTTTTCATAATTTCAAACCTCCTGAAATATTTGTTACATCGGAACGACGTTTTTACGGCACAAAAGCAACATGATCCCTGCAAACGATCATTTGAAGTGAACCGACCGTCGTTCATACAATCGGACACTTTATTATACTATATTTTTTTCAAAAAATCTATGCTTTTTTGAAAAAAATTTGTATTTTCTTGCAAAAAAGCACCGCTAAATGATATAAAAATGCGTTTTACAAAAAGAAGTACTTCCCGGAACCGGTGAAGTACTTCTTTCAAGTATTAACGACGCAACAAAAATCGAACGGATTCCTCAACCCACTCGTGACATGCAAGCGGAGAATCGGTATCATAACATTTCTTTGTGACATAATTTCCAAAGCAAACACCATGTCCGCCTGTCTCCCAAATCCGCATTTCAAAAGGAATCCGGTGACGGGAAAGTGCCATACCGAAAGCCAGACTGCTTTCGACAGGTACACATCGATCATCGGAATTGTGCCATAAAAATGTTGGCGGAGTTTCCTTTGTTACCTGATTTTCCAACGAAAGTAACCGCAAAGCATCTTCCGTTATATTTTCTTCTCCCCCCAACAAACTCAAAAAAGAACCGCGATGTTGCGGCAGAATCACGGGGTAGGATAGTACAAGTGCATCGGGACGATAAAGTCTCCTTTCCCCTTCCAAAAATCCATCCAAACAACTATGATTCCATAAAGTTCCGCTGCAAGCCGCCAAATGCCCTCCTGCGGAAAATCCGCAAACGAAAATTCTGTTGACATCCACACCATAAACAGACGCATTTTCACGAAGGAATTTGATAACGGTGAAAACCTCTAACAACGCTTGCGGAAAGACCGCCGGTTTGACGCTGTAATCCAAAATAAACGCACAAAATCCATGAGACAGATACTTGAGTGCGATCGGTTCGGCTTCTCCTTCATAAGTAAACTCATAGCCGCCTCCCGGCAGAATCAAAACAGCGGGACGATCGGTTTGATAGAGTGCGTCCGGAGCGGCATCCGGAATATAGCAACGAAGAACTTTTGTTTGATTGGCAACAACAATTTCCCGTTTCAAAAATTGCATTTACATATCCTCCTTTTTATCATACTCCACTGTGAGCAGTGGACTTACTGCAATACCTGTTCCAAATGATCGGCAATTCTGATACTTGCATTTCCATTTTCGAAGACGGATGACGGTTTCTTCATACTTTGATAATCCTCCGAATCCGATGACAAAAGCTTGCTTGCGAGTTCAAAAAGCCCGTTTTCATCCGTTCCACCCAAACGTAACACACCTGCTCGGATTCCCTCGGTACGTTCCGTCGAGAATCTTGTAACGATCGTGGGAATTCCCAAAGCAACGGTCTCTTCTTGGATGCCGCCGCTATCGGTCATAACCAAATAGGCATGCGAAAGCAAGTGGTGAAAGGTTACAATATCCGGTGGTTCAATGACACGAATTCGATCTTCTCCCTGCAAAACCGCAGCTGCGGAACGGACTTCCGGATTTTGGTGTAAAGGACAGACTGCAACAATATCGGGAAAGCGTTCCACCAAACGGCGCAAAGCACGGAACATTCCGACAAGCGGTTTTCCGAAACTTTCCCGTCGATGCGCGGTAAAGATCAACAATCTCGACTTCGGCGGGACAACAATTCGATCCGGCTGATGAGGTTGCATCAACGTAAATCGTAATGCATCCACAACGGTATTACCGGTGACAAAGATTGTTCGTTCTTCTCTTCCCTCGCGGATCAAATTCTTCTTTGCCGTTACCGTGGGAGCAAAATGATAGTTTGCCATCAACGAGATCGCAACGCGATGAAATTCCTCCGGAAATGGAGAATCCATGTGAAACGTCCGTAAACCGGCTTCAATATGACCGATCGAAATCCGATGATAAAAAGCAGCCAATGCACCGCAAAATGCAGTCGCCGTATCCCCCTGAACCAATACCATGGACGGATGTTCCGATGTATAAATTTCCTCCAACCCGTGTATGATTCGCTCCGTGACTCCGCATAGCGATTGCCCCGGTTGCATCACTTGAAGATCAAAATCCGAGCGGACACCAAATACATTCATGGCATCATCGAGCATGGTGCGATGTTGTCCGGTCAAACAAACCAAGACCTCCCACCGAGTTCTCTTTTTTAATTCCAAAATCAACGGACATAATTTGATGGCTTCCGGTCTTGTTCCGACTATGACCATGATACGTTCCATATCATCGCCTCCTTTATCTGATCGCTACAATGTACGATGTCAAAAGGAAAAATAGAACATTGCGGAACGAGAAAAAAGCAGTCAAAAATCAATCAAAAATCAAATGAAGCGGCAAACCGTTGGAATACGCAACCGATACTTCCCCTTGAATCAGCGGAAGTAAGTAGTTACAACAAGCATCCGTGACATGATTGCCGCACGCATTGATGTAAGCATCTTCCACATAACGAATTTGATTGGCGATTGCGGAAACATTTTTGGGGATGTATTCTATACAATAAGGCTCTTCACTCGACCGTTGCAATGTAATCATACAACAATTGATTCCATGAAGTGCCGCATCAACAGCCGCCTTTCCTGTCTCCACCGATTCTTTCAAATCGGTTGCCGAAGCCAAATGCGCCGCACAGCGTTGCGGTAAATTCAATTCCACCGAACGTACCTTACAACCGATCTCTTGTTTCACGGCAAGTTCCAATGCTTTTCCCGCACCGGCAAGATAGGAATGCCCGAACGCGTCAACCGCTCCGTTTTGCGTTCCTTCACCTACATAGTGTCCGTTGGCAAATCGGATTCCTTCCGACACGGCAATCACCACATTCGGATGTCGCTTCAAAGCAGCCCGTACATCGTCAAAAAAGGTATTGAGGTCAAATGCTCTCTCCGGCAAATAAACCAGATCGGGTTCTATACCGTTGACAACACGTCCGATGGCTGAAGAAGCAGTCAGCCAACCTGCATCGCGCCCCATGATCTCAATAATCGTCACAGCCGGAATTTGATAGACGGAACAATCCCGTATGATTTCCTGCGTAGTAACGGCAATGTATTTTGCCGCCGAACCGAACCCGGGGGTATGATCGGTTCCGATCAAATCATTATCAATCGTTTTCGGGACTCCCAAAACAATCATTTCATAATCATGCTTGCGTGTATAATCGGCAAGTTTTGCGACCGTATCCATGGAGTCGTTTCCGCCGATATAAAAGAAATAGCGGATCTGATATTTCCGAAAGATCGAAATCATCGCTTCGTAAAAAGAATCATCTTCTCCGACGTTCGGTAATTTTTTACGACAAGAGCCGAGTGCCGCCGCCGGTGTATGCTCCAGCAAAGACAACTTTTCCTCTGTGTCAAAATACGCAGATAGGTCAATCAAGCGTTCTTGCATCAATCCTTCCACACCGTTGCGCATTCCGTAAAGTGTTCCGATTTTTTCGCTGCCAAAGTTTTTCACACCGCGAATTACACCTGCCAAAGTCGCATTGATCGCAACCGTCGGTCCTCCGCTCTGCCCTACCACAGCATTGCCGAATGGCAATTTCATTTTCATCATCTCCGTTTCGAATTCATCCAATAACAATTAAAGTATAACACACAAAAGACAATCTGTCAATGAAAAAAAGACTGTACAAGCAAATTTTTTTCAAAGGAAGCATAGGATGGAAACAATGATCCAAGGGAGGAATCCATAATGATTGTTACACTGTTTTCATTTTTTTCAAAAATGTTGCATATGATTCTCGGCATCGGAATGCCGCAAAATTTTCCGCCTCCGCTATCCGATGAAGAAGAACGAACATGCTTTTTGAAAATGGAAGAACAAGATGAAGAAGCACGTCAAACGTTGATTTTACACAATTTGCGGTTGGTCTCTCACATCGTGCGTAAATATTATTCTACCGCACGAAGTCCGGAAGATCTGGTCTCCATCGGTACCATCGGATTGATCAAAGCGGTGGATAGTTTTAACATTCACAACGGTGCACGGTTTGCAACTTATGCCGCAAAATGTATTCAAAATGAGATTTTAATGTTTTTCCGGTCTCAAAAGAAATTATCGGCTGAAGTTTCCGTCAATGAAACCATTGATGTTGATCGCGACGGAAATCCTCTGACATACATAGACGTAATCTGCTGTGAGGAAGACATTGCAGAAGAAATCGACCGAAAAATCACAACAGACAAGATGATGCAAGCGATTGATCAATTGCTTTCTCCACGTGAACGTCAAATTATTATGATGCGCTACGGTCTCGGTGGAATCCGGGCGCAAACGCAACGCGAGATCGCACAATCACTCGGAATTTCCCGTTCCTATGTATCTCGCATCGAAAAAAGTGCTTTGGCAACATTAAAAAATGCGTTGAAATGAAATCGATCTCCGACAATCCGTTTCCGAATCGTCAAATAAATACATTAGAAAAGACCTTGTTCAGTAAGCCAAAAGATAAGAACTGTTTTCCAAAGCATGCCTAAGCCGTTCAAAAGCCAAAAATACCAATGTCTTGTCTTGTGACGAAACAACAACATTCCCAGCAAAGCACCGAATGCCCCTCCGAAAAAACCGATTTCAAGCAACACCGCCTCCGAAATTCTGCGTCGGTGTCTCATGGCATGAAATTTGTCAACTCCATATAGCAAAAAAGCAATTCCATCAAAACCGAGCAGAACAAGATCAATCCATTTCCAAACCATTTCTATCACTCCTTTCATAAGCAACATAATAGCTTATTTTATCAAAAATACGGAAAGAATACAATCGTTTTACAAAAAATACTTGACAAAAACACAAAAAAAGTGTATAATATAACCAAAGAAGAATGTGTGATTTTCTGAAAACCAATTTCTGGAGGAACATTATGAATCAAATCATTACCATCGGACGTGAATTCGGTAGCGGCGGGCGTGAACTCGGAAAGCGTTTATCGGAACTTTTGGGGTTTGCTTATTATGATAAAGAGATCATCGAAGAAATTGCCAAACGAACACAACTTGCAGAGAGTTATGTACAGCAGATTGTTGAGCAAAAAACAGGTGTCTTTTTCCCCATCACCATCGGCAGAACCTTCCAACATGTACACCATACGATCGGATCGGATTTCATGCTCAAACAATATACCGCGGTCTATACCGAGCAAGCAAATGTTTTACGGGAAATGGCAGATAAATCCGATTGCATTATTGTCGGTCGTTGTGCCGATTATATTTTGAAAGAGCATTCACCGTTACGATTATTCGTTTATGCGAATATGGATTCCAAAGTAGAACGTTGCAAAACAAAGGCAACCGAACATGAGGATTTGAGCGAAAAAGCTTTGCGAAAAAAGATCAAACAAGTAGACAAGAGCCGTGCTCAATACTATCAATATTATACCGGTCAGCGTTGGGGGGATCGCTCTAATTACGATCTGTGCGTCAATACCTCCTCCATCTCCGTAAAAGAATGCGCCGAAATGTTGGCTCACATGCTCGAAAAAAGATAAATTTTGATAGATGCCAAAGAAGGACACCGTATCGGACGATGCCCTTCTTTCTTTTTTATTCTATCCGGAATCAATTTCCGAATTCAACCAATTCCAATTGCGGATTATTTTCCAATGTATGCCTGATATGCCATTCACTGTTGAACAGCAAAAAATCATTGCCACGAAAATCTTGTACCCATTTTACATCAAACAGATGCAAACTGTTCGGATCCACTCCATTGGAAATACGGCGGATATATTGGTAGGATTGCGGATATTGTTTATATGTCACCCCATATTCGGCTTTCATACGGGACTCCAAAACGTCAAACTGCAACATTCCGACCACACCGACATAAACCCGTTCCAAACCGCCGTTCGGTTCAATAAAAATCTGAATGGCACCTTCCTGCGCAATCTGATTCATTCCCTTTGCAAACTGTTTCCGTTTCATGCTGTCAATTTGTTCCACCATGGCAAAGCATTCCGGTGCAAAAGTTGGAATTCCTTCAAATTGTATTTTATCCGTTTTTTCGCAAATGGTATCGCCAATGGAAAAAATACCGGGATCGAACACACCGATAATATCACCGGCATAAGCCTCTTCGATCACGGAACGTTCCTGTGCCATCATCTGCTGCGGTTGGGATAATTTCAAAGTCTTACCGCCCTGCACATGAAAATATTCTTTTTCATGATCGAATTTTCCGGATACGATCCGCATAAAAGCGATTCTGT
>CAZUYA010000057.1:0-10034 GCA_964624685.1 uncultured Ruminococcus sp.
GCGCGTGTCCGGCGACTGTCAACGCACCGATACCAAACAGATAATAAGGAAGGCTATGCTCCTTCTCTCCCGTCTGCCGCTTGGATTTGGGTACCTTTTTCGGCTTGACTTTTTTGACTTTTTGCGGTTTAGGCGTTTTTTGCGGCTTGACCGTTTTTGTTTTGACTACAACAACCTTTTCTTGAATGACCTTCTTTTTTACATGCTTGACCTTGTGACGGTTCGGCTGCAACGATTCGTATAATGCAACGCCATCCTCTTCCGGATGAAATACCTCGGCAGTCCGATTTTTCGCAATGTAGCGATCGCACAACATATCGGCGATGGCGTAACCAATTCCGAAAATTCCCAATACAGATGAAATGGCGGTAAAATAGTAAACAATGGTTCCGATCATGCTTTTGTCTCCTCTCCGGTCGCGCCCTCCCGCTCCTCGACAACTTCCCGCTCTGACGGCTCGGCTGTCTCGACAACACACGCCGCGGTCGCATCGACCAATGCTTCATCGGCAATGGCTCCCGCAACGTCGGACGCTTCCTCTTCTTGTCCTGTTTGTTCTTCCGACTCTTTTTGTTCTTCCGATTTTTCTTGTTCTTGAATTTCATTCGGCAACGGGCAAGACCGATCTGACTCATCCTGCGCGGCATCCGTTGTTCCGCCGGCTCCCTGCTCCAACGCTGCCAAACGGCGTTTGAGGGCTTCGATCTCGTCGTCTTTTTCCTTCTGTTTCTCCTGCTCCCGTTGCTTCTTATCGGCGTTCACAACGCCGATGATTTTGATGACTTCAAGCAGGATAACAATAAAACACGGTACAATAATGATAAAAACCAATCCGACGGGCTGGCTGAGCAGACTAATCAGGAATCCCAAAAGATAATTCTGCCCGACCACCTTCCCAACCACATAGTTGGGACTGTTCGTCTCGGATGTGTCAATGATCTGCGTCAACAGATTGCTGTCACTGCTTTTGTTATCGCCTTCCAACTCAATGATGTAACCGCCCGTTTCCTTTGCGGTGATCGAGGTCACACGGTGTGTAATGGTGACCTGTGAGGTGTACACATATCGAAACGTCAAGACATCCCCCACTTGAACGGAGGAATACCAAGCATCTGCCTCGGTCTTGTCTTCCGGTACCAATTCCACAAAGATCATGGATCGGACGGGAATGCTTTTGATTGCAAATTCGGATACGTCGGTCGCTTCGCATTCAGCCATGGAATCCGACGTTACAACGCGCATTTGATATCCGAACAGCGTCGCCGCACCGTCACTGTCCCGTTTCGACAGCACCGTTAAGACCAACGTCACGACCGCCAGTATCAAAAACGCATACAAAAGAACGGATGATAGGATGCGAAGTATTTTTTTGCCCATCGACTTTTTTTCCACAATAATCTCCTTCTGCTTTTTCGGGTTTTATTTCAAACCGAACGGAATCGCAACATCGCCAATGCGAATGATCGGCAATACACAGGCACCGATTTTATTTTGTAACAATTCCGATTGTAACGCATCCCGATTACACAGCATATATACAATCAAGCCGATTCCGATCAGAATAAAAATACACAACAAAACGATCAATACGGTCATCATCTTACTGCGCATACACTCACCTCCCATACACGTCTTTTTTCGGTAAAACCGAAAACCACATAATTTGCATTATGTGGTAGCTTTGCCTGTATTACACCATTATTATAATACCAAAGCATACATCTTGTCAATACCTTTGACGCAAAAAAATGAGGTCCCCTCACAAAAAAATCGCAAAAAATTCCTTATTTTGTCAAAAAAGCATAGCAAACGACCAATGAAAAAGAAAAATTTTTTCATCGGTCTTTTCGCTATGCGATTTGATCAAAATTTTCGACGCAACAGCCGTTCGGCATCCATGCGGTAAAAAACAATACCACATAATGCAAATTATGTGGTATTCACCGGCAAGTGTCCACAGCTTGAACGGGGAAGATACACCACATAATGCAAATTATGAGGTGTTTTTTATATTTCTAACATCGCAAAAGCCCCAATCGTTGCAATTGTCGGCGATGTACATCTCCGCTCTCCGTAGTATAGATTCGAGTGGTATTGATGCTGCTATGCCCCAAAATATCAGCCAACCGGACAATATCTTTTTGAATCGAATAATAGGTACGTGCAAACAGATGGCGTAAATTATGCGGAAAGACTTTCTGTTCGGAAACGCCTGCCACACGGCACAATTTCTTCATATCCGACCAAATATTGGAACGATCCAACGGTTTTCCGCTTTTGGTTACAAAAACCGCCCCGCTTTTCAACTGTTTCCGACGAACGTAATCCTTCAGCATTTTACAAAGTTGTAACGGCAAAAAGACACATCTTGTTTTTCCTTTGCAAAAAATATCCGTTCGCCCACGCGAAAGAGCCTCAACGGTAATAAATTTCAATTCCGAAACACGGATTCCGGTCGCACAAACGGTCTGCATCAATAAGCAAAGTCGCTCGTTCCCGCGTTCCCGCGCGGCGCGCACCAATCTTTCATATTCTGCCTTTGATAATTCCCTCTCCGACGAAGCAAAAATACACCGCTGAACTTTCAGTTTTTTCATCCGCAAATCATAACGTTCATAATAATGGAAGAAACTGTTGAGCGAAGAAAGTGCGGCATTGACGGCGGTCGGTTTGTGACGCACGTTCAAAAAAGCTTTGTACTGTAAAACCAATGCTTTGGTCAATTCCCGTCCGGAACACCATTCGGCAAACCGTTCGACATCGCGAACATATTTTTGAACGGTTGCCGCAGACTTTTCTTCCTCCATAAGATAATTTTGAAATTGCAAAAGATGTTTTTCTGTAATGATCTTCATTGGCAAAAACCTCCCTTCCCCAATATTGTAACATACGGAAAGAATTTTGCATGAAGAAGAATCAAATCCTTTTTCAAAAAATCGGCAAGCCGATGCCTGCCGATTTTTTGTCAACCTACAGTAAAATACAGATCAATCCGTTGCTTCCTTCGTTGATAATACGCTCCAAGGTTTCGGAAAGTTTTTTCCGAGATTCTTCCGGCATATGATCCAGCTTGGTATGCAATCCCTCATTAACCAATTCGTAAAGCGATTTTCCGAACATATTCGACTCCCAAATGCTTTTCGGCTCCGCTTCAAATTCTTTGAGCATATAACGCACCAAATCCTCCGACTGCTGTTCGGTTCCGACCATGGGATTGATTTCCGCCTCAATGTTGGCGCGGATCATGTGGACGGATTGCGCCGCCGCGCGTAACCGCACACCGTAACCGCCTGCCTGTTTGACAATCTGCGGTTCCTCCAGACGCAAATCTTCCACATCCGGCATCACAATCCCGTACCCGGTCTCGTTGACTTGTTGCAACGCCTCGGAAACCTTATCATACTGTTCTTTGACCGTTGCCAGTTCCCGCAGTAACGCAATCAATTCCCGTTCCCCTGTAATCGCAAATCCGGTCAACTCACCGATGACATCATAATACAGACCGTCTTTCATTTGCAGTGTAACCGTACCCGTCCCGGTACCGAGATCCAACAGATCCAGTACGGCATTCTCGACGTATTCATTCTCCCGCATCCCTTCAAAAGCCGCCTTAACATCGCCGGCACGATGAACCGCATCTGCACAATGACAAACGGCTTCGCGTACAGAAACGCGGATCCGATGCGTTTCATCCAACGCATTAACCCATTCCGGCATCCGTATTTGAATTTCCGTCACGGGAAATTCTTCCAGCACCAATCCCAAAATGTGGCGTATATCTTCAGCATCCAACTCCAAACAACTTACCAAAGCAACGGGAACACCGTATTTTTCTTCCAACTCCAATGCCAACGTGCGGGAAGACTCGGACTCCGGTCGTGCCGAATTGAGAATGACGGCAAACGGTTTTCCCAACTCTTTCAATTCTCGCACAATACGTTCCTCCGCCTCCACATAGGCATCCCGAGCGATTTCACCAATGCTTCCGTCCGTCGTAACCAACATTCCGATGGTAGAATGTTCGGTAATGACCTTGTGCGTCCCCATTTCAGCCGCAGCGGCAAACGGCATCGGCTCTTCCTGCCACGGTGTGCGCACCATACGCGGCTGTCCGTTTTCAATGGCACCCATCGCTTCCGGAATCAGGTATCCGACACAATCGATCATACGCACACGCATTTGCGCATTGTGATCCAAAATCACCGGAACCGCTTCCTCCGGAATAAATTTCGGTTCCGTCGTCATCACCGTTTTTCCGGCTGCCGATTGCGGCAATTCATCCCGTGCGCGATCGCGCGAATACCCCTCTCCGATATTCGGTAAAACGACCGATTCCATAAATCGCTTGATAAAGGTTGACTTGCCGCTGCGAACAGGTCCGACGACACCGACGTAAATGTCGCCTCCCGTCCGCTCGGCAATATCTTTGTAAATTGAATGTTCCGGCATGATAAAACCTCCCATATATCGCTTTGCTACAATATATGGGAGGTCCTGTTATTTTAGAACATACACAAAAAGAATTTGATCGGCACATCCCGATGAGCCGAACATCGGAACCACTCGATCATGAGGATCATCCAACGGCTACTATACGATTCCTTTGAGAAAGCCGGTCGCCAAATCACCTTGATGAGCATCATAGCCGCACAGTTTGACTCGAATATCACCGTTTTCGTCGGTTTCCACTACCGAAACCGACGCATTTCCGCAGAACTCCACCCGCGCCAACTCTTCCGGCGGAAAGCCTTCCCATTTGGCACGCAACAAGCGAATCGGTGTCGCATGCGAAAACATCGCCACACATCCGCCACGATGTTGCCGCTCGATCTGCTCGACGGTTGCATAAATACGTTCGGCAAGTGCAAGAACGCTCTCTCCGCCTTCCGGGTGCGCGCGACCGCAATCCGTTTTCCATATATCGTATTCCGCCGCATACCGTTGCGTCAGCGTCTCATAAGGCAGTCCTTCCCATGCACCGGCATCGATTTCACGCAATCCGGGCGTCGGAATCACATGCAATCCAAACAACCGAGCCGTCGGTTCCGCTGTTTGCATGGCGCGTTGCAAATCACTGGAATAAACCGCTTCGATGGGATAAGCACGTAAAAAGCGCGCCGTATTTTCAGCCTGCCGTTCTCCGACCGATGTCAAAGGTACATCCGTTTGTCCGGCAAAAATCTTTTCCCAATTTGCCGTGCTTTGTCCGTGGCGCACAAAGATCAATGTTGTCATTTCCGCTGTCCTCGTTTCCGCTGAGACAAAAGCAACACGGCAATGGATAACAACGGGAACAGGATGGCAAAGCAAAACGCCCACTTCAATTCTCCGCCCATCGCATCGGCAATGCTACCGGCAACCGAAGGTCCCAACAGGCAGCCCACATCGCCCGCCATGGCAAGCGCGGCAAACATAGCGATTCCCCCCGTCGGGATGGCAGCGGTTGCGTTGCTCAAGGTTCCGGGCCAAAAGATACCGACGCTGAATCCGCATAACGCACATCCGACCAACGCCAACACGGGATGCGGTGCAAAAGCTGCCATCAGATAGGAAACAATACATCCGCAACATCCCAATAACATCACTCGATTCAAATTCAATCGATGGCTGAACTTCCCGTACAATGCACGTGCAAGCCCCATCATCAAAGCAAACATACAGGGACCGAACAGATCCCCCATGGTTTTGGGAATCTGCAACGCCGATTCTGCAAAAGCAGATGCCCACTGACTCATCACCTGCTCCGCCGCACCTGCGCAAAACATCATCAGTACAAAACTGAAAAAAGGTGTACGGAACAATCTGCCAAGCTGCGATCCTTTTTCATTTTCATCGGTCGGCAAATGATAGATTGGAACTATGCAAAATGCAACCGCCCCCGCCAACGGAATCACCATCCATAGCAACGGCAAATACCGCCAAGAAATGGCAATATCAAAAAAATAAAAGTACAGGCTTGACAGCAAAACAACACCTGCCTGCCCCCAACAATAGAAAGAATGAAGCAAACTCATATTGCCGGATTTTCCTTCTGTCGGACAAGCCTCGATCAACGGGCTGATCACAACTTCGGTAAAGCCGCCTCCGATTCCCATTAAAATGACGGCGACCAGCAACCCGACATAAGGTGGCAAAATCATCGGTAGGAAGGACAAACCTGCCAATCCGGCAGCTGCCATGACATGTGCCAAAACCGCAAAAAAGCGCAAATTGATGCGATCGGCAAACCGCGAGGTCAGCAAATCTATGATCAATTGCGTCAAAAAATTGGCGGCAATCAAGGAACTGATGGCACTGACCGAAAGTGAAAATTCGGTTTGAAAAGTCAAATATAATAACGGTGCCAAATTGATGGAAATCGCTTGGGTGATATAACCGTTATAACACGCCAGCATGGTAGAACGATGTGTCAGCTTCATAAACTCCTCCAAAACATATTGCCGATATTATAACACGGAAGCACTTTTTTGTCAATAGAAAAAGGAAATTTTCATGACCTACTTATCATATTATAAAACCCCTGTCTACAGGCGGACAGGGGACAAAATCATTGTTCGAATGGATGTAAGCGGATTAACCGAGCCACTTATAGAAAGTTTGACGGCGCGTCGCGGATGCTTTGTATCCCTTCAGTTTGGCAGCCATCAACAACACAACACAAGCCGCGCCCACCGGAACAGCCACTTTACCGATTTTTTCGGCTTTATCCAATTGTTCCTCGGTTAAAGGTGTTTTTTCAACAATCTTTTCGCGGATCACCTGCAACTTGTTCTTGGACTCCTCGGCTTCAACATCTGCAACGTCTTCGGTAGCATCTGTTTCGACATCTTCGGTCGTGTTCTCATCCGTTTCCGGCTCCTCACCAATCACAGCCGCATCAGCCTCTTCGGCAGCATTCCAACACTCACGAATTGCCAATCGCTTCTCCCGTACATTTGCAACGGCATGTAAGACAATGGCGATTACAATAAAGAGTGCAACACCTCCGCCAATGGCGTAAAAATGCCATGCTTCCGGGATATAGTTGGTTGACATACTCAATGCAAGAGCAAGCGCACAACCGCCAAGCCCTGCCACAACGGCAATCCACAGTAAGATGTTTGCAAGAAGACGAATCATTTTGGGTTTCATATTCCATTCCTCCGTAAAAAGAAAAAATAATATTTAACTACTATAATGATACCATGAAAAAATCAAAATGTCAACACAAGAGCGAAAATTTTTTTGCGATTTTTTTCATTTTTTTCATTTCTTTCGGTTTTTTGGCAAAAATAAATTCAAAAAAGGAATTTTCGGATTGACTTCCCCGTACTTTTGTGCTATAATCATGCAAAATCGAACTTGCTTGGAGGATATGAATCATGCCTTTCATTCACACCTATTTGAATCAACCGCTCTCCTCGGAAAAAGAAACGATCCTGAAAACACGGCTCGGAGAAGCAATCTCCGTGTTTCCCGGGAAAAGCGAATACTGGTTGATGATGAATTTTACCGATCAATGCCGCATGTGGTTTCGCGGTCACAACAGTTTCCCTATGGCATATGTGGAAATTCAATTATTCGGTGTTGGCGACAACAAAATTTGCACGGAAATGACGCGGCAAGTCTGTCGCATCTTTCAAGAAGAACTGAACATTTCCCCCGAACGGATCTATGTCAAATATGAATTTACAGACGAATGGGGTTGGAACAACGAAAACTTCTGATCATCCCCTGCCCCGGTTGAAATCTTAACGGCTTGCATTTTTACGCACGCTCGTCAATCAACGTAACAAAACAGCAGATGTACCGCCGATCAATCGGCGAAAAGCAATTCCAATTCCTTTTTCGGAGGATCCAACCATGGAATTCGGCTCACGCCTTTTGTTATCTGCCGTTTGTCTCGGCATCGGTCTCGCGGTCGATGCATTTTCGGTCTCGTTGGCAAACGGACTTCATGAACCGCAGATGAAAACATGTAAAATTTGCGGTATTGCGGGAACATTTGCCATATTTCAAGCCATCATGCCAATGCTCGGTTGGTTCTGCATCCACACCATCGTGCGGTATTTTCAAATATTTGAACATTTCATTCCGTGGATCGCATTCGTTCTTCTCGAATCGATCGGCGGAAAAATGCTCCGAGAAGGCTCACATCCTCATTGCAGTGCCGATTCCAATCTCCGAAAGCACAACAGCCTATGTACGCTCTTATTACAAGGTATCGCGACCTCCGTTGATGCGCTTTCCGTCGGTCTCACCATCGCAAAATATAATGTATTCTCCGCCCTTTTGACCTCGACCATCATTGCACTGATTACATTCATCCTCTGTTTGATCGGTGTTTTTATCGGAAAGCAAGCCGGAATGCGCTTGTCCGGAAAAGCCGAAATTTTAGGCGGCCTCCTGCTCATCATCATCGGCATGGAGATCCTGCTGAACAATCTGCTTTGAATGCTCAACAAACCGTTCTTCACAACTCTACCATGTTCACATGCAATCCCTTTACATGCAAGAGCCGGTCAAACCAACGTTTGACCGGCTCTTGCAGATCAACTCTGCGCCAAAAGCAGACATCGGACGACAACCGTTCGGACTATGCGAGCTCCCAGTGCTCCCTCCGATAAAACCAACAAGACAGTACGGTACCGATGATCCAACCGATCGGCCATGCAAACCAGATACCAACCGAACCGAACGGAACAGCCAACATCCATGCCAAAATCACCCGCAAAATCAAATCGGTAAAGGTTGCGATCATAAACGGACGCATTTTTCCGGCACCGCGCAATACACCGTCCGAAACAAGCTTAAGTGCCGCTACAAAATAGAACGGGGACAAAATCCGCAAAAAAAGGATTCCGGTTTGCAAAGCGTCCTCGCTCGGTGTATCCATGAATAAGTAAACCAACGGTTCGCCCGCAAAAAAATACAACAAGACCAACGGAATGCAGATCATCCATACCAATTTGATACCGGCTCGAAATCCTTGCGGAATCCGATCCGTCTTTTTTGCACCGAGATTTTGTGATGTAAAATTGGAGATTCCGTTTCCGAGCGTCGTCATGGAGGTAATTACCAAATTGTTCAACTTAACGGACGCCGCATATCCCGCCATTACACCGGAACCGAACCCATTGATAATACTTTGAATGACAATGTTGCCGACCGAAATAAAACTTTGCTGCAAAATACTCGGTACCGCCACAACGGACACTTCACGCAACAGGTCCCAAGAAAACAGTTGTGCCTTCTCCTCTGTGTGAATCTGCGCAAGACGACGAAAAACAAAACCAATCGCCAATATGCAACTCACACCTTGACAAATAAACGTTGCCCATGCCACTCCGGCAATCTCCATGTGAAAAGCAGTCACAAACCATATATCCATGGCAATATTGGAGAGCGAAGAACATGCAAGAAAGATAAACGGCGTTTTACTGTCCCCCAAAGCCGAAAAAATACCGGTCGCAATATTATAGAACAGAACAAACGGCAATCCCAGCAGATAAATCTCCAAATACAGCCACGAATCGGAAAAAACCTCTTCCGGTGTTCGAATCAAATGTAACAACGGCTGACCGAATGCAAATCCAACCAACATCAAAACCGCACACAAAACCGCACCGGCAATCAACGTGGTGGAAACGGCTGTTTTCAATTGCCGATACTGTTTTGCGCCAAATAATCTTGACACAATGACCGAACAGCCGATGTTGCATCCGAATCCGAAAGCAATAAAAATCAAGGTAATCTCATAACTGTTTCCGACGGCTGCCAACGCATCTTCCCCGATAAACTTTCCCGCAACAAAACTATCGGCAATATTATACAGCTGTTGAAAAATTACACTTCCGAACAACGGCAAACAAAATTTCCACAGAACAGATTGCGGATTTCCCACCGTTAAATCTCGATTCACGATCTTACACCTCGAATTTCGACAAATTTTTCTTCCGGACTATTATACCACTTTTTTTCTTTTTGTCAAGGTTTTCCCATCATTTTCTTTCATTCATGTTCCAATTAAATTCCGCAACCTTGACAGAGCCTTT
>CAZUYA010000058.1:0-9691 GCA_964624685.1 uncultured Ruminococcus sp.
TTTGTGCATTGTCAAGTATTTTTTGTAAAAAAATTCATTTTTTCTCATTTTGTTCAAGCAAATACCGAAAAGCATCCGAAAAAAGTTGCAGAGGTACCCCGCAATCGGCAGAGTACCCCTGTTTTTTCAATTATATTAAATATTACCGAACGACTTTTTCAAACGGATCGGTGTCGTTCGTCAATACGGGCAACAACCGCACGGCAAATCGGAACTCGGTCTCGTTCAGGCGCAATGCTTGCGGCAATTCCGGTCCGCAGGAATTGGAACCGATTCCGCTCTGACGGTAATCCAGATTCACCACCGTCTCCTCCAACGGATTCAATTCAAAATCGTGCGCGGTTTCTGTCAACTGCCGGGCGGTAAAATGCGAACAATTGAAACTGAAGGAAGGACTCGACCCGGTATTCAAAGCCAACAATCCGTGTCCCGCCAACGTTCCGATCTCCACCCAGCGCGTCTCCGTATGCGCCATATTTTCCTGCGGACGGATATTGTGTTCAAAATGATCCGTCACAGTCGTCGCATAACGACTCACGCGCGATGCCTGCTTTTTATCGGCATAAGACTCTGCAGGTCCTCTTCCGAAGTAGGACAATTTTTCATACCCGGCAGGCATTTGGAATTCTACGCCGAAACGCGGCAAGAACGCTTGTTCCCGTTCAACTCGAACATCCTGGATCAACTCGACACCGTTACCGCGTGTAAAGCAATAGGTCGCATGGATCCGAAGCAACGGCCACAGAGCGGGCGCACTCATCACAAGAGAGGCTTCCACACAAATTTGCGTATCATCGATCTGTTTCACCGTACAAGCACGGCACTGCACCGTCATCTTATGATAAAAATTCGCATACCACATTTGTTTAACCGAAACATCGTTATCCGTCGGTGCACGCCAGATTGTCGGTGTGACGGGAGTTACCAACAGCTCTTTTCCGCTTTTCACAACGGAGGAAAGCAACCCGTGAATCCGGTCGATCGCATAAACGCAATCCCCGTCCGTTACAACGATCCGATCCACAGTTTCGGAAACCGCAAAGGTCTGTTTCATAGGCTTCTTTTCCAAAACGGGCATCGCCTCACTCTGCAATTCAAACTGTTCAAATCCGACTTCGTACCCCGCGTCTGCCCACAGTGTAGCCATGTTGGTACGGAAATACAAATTCAAATAACAGAAACCGTCCAAAGGAGAGCCTTCGTTCCATCCCAAAGAATAGGTACGGCGGTGTTGCGGAGCGATCTGCAACCCGGTCACACGTCCCTGGCGGATTACTTCTCCGTTGCGCTCCACAGTCCAATACAAATCCAAATCGGAAAGGGTGGTAAAATAGCGCAAATTCTGCAATGTGATCGTTCCTTTTTCAGCGTCAAATCCCGTGGCGCGACAAGGACGCAACACTTGTTTCAATTCCAGCATCCCCATATGCGGACGACGATCCGGATAAAGGTAGCCATCCACGCAGAAATTTCCGTCGTGCGGAAAAGTTCCCAAATCTCCCCCATAAAGATACTTGGGATGACCGATCGTACCGATGTCCACCGAATGATCCGTCAATTCCCACACACAGCCGCCAAAGAGATCATCATTGGCATAGATCTGTTGCCAATATGCCTCCAAATCACCGGGGCTGTTCCCCATGTCGTGAGAATACTCGCATTGGAAGAACGGCTTTTTAGCAACCGGAAGCTTCAAATAGTACTTTTCAATGTCCTCCGGGGATACATACATTCCACTGTCAATATCTACATAATCTTGTGAAATGGTCGAAAGTTTCTTTCCTTCTTTTTCGGCACTCATATAATCGCGCCAAGCCTGCAAAGAAGCGTCATGACTGTGAACGATACATCCCGGCATCCGCGTATGGAAATAGTCAGCCATCAAACGATGGTTGTCCCCGTCGCCGCTCTCGTTGCCGACAGACCACATCAATATGCAGGCATGGTTTTTATCGCGCTCCATCATACGCTCGGCACGATCCAGATACGACTCTGTCCATTCGGCACTCTTTGTCAACAATCCCCAGTCTCCGTTCGAAACGCCAAACCCGTGGGTTTCCAAATCGGCTTCATCGCAAACATAAAAACCGAGACAATCACACAATTCCAAAAAGCGCGGATCGTTGGGGTAATGACTGGTACGCACCATGTTGATGTTGTGCTTTTTCATAATATACAGGTCACGAAGCATATGATCCATCGGCGTTGCCGCCCCCAGGTTCGGGTGGCTGTCGTGACGGTTGATGCCTTTGCCCTTAACCTTTTTTCCATTGACATACAGGACTTTCCCCTTGATCTCAAAGCGACGCAAACCGACCTCTTGGCGGATATGTTCCGTCCCACAGGTCAAATATAAGGTATAAAGTTGCGGTGTCTCATCGCTCCAAAGCATCGGTTCCTCGACAGGAATCGAAAACGATGCCGTTCCGTCGGCACAAACGCTGCCGTTTGCCAACAGGTTGCCGTCGGGCGACTGCAGTCGATAGCAAACATCGGCAACCCCATTCAATGTCAGCTCGGTACGGATGGTCGCACTGTGCAGATCCTCCGACACATCCCCGCGAACATACAGATCTTCAATATGCACTTTCTCGCGCAAAAGCAAATAGACTTCGCGAAAGATTCCGGACAGACGCAGTTTATCCTGGTCTTCCAAATAAGTTCCGTCACACCACTTGAGTACCAAAACCTGTACCGTATTCATTCCGGCAACCAAATAGTCGTTCAAAATGATTTCACTGGTCATATGACTAACCTGACTGTATGCAACAAACCGATGGTTGATGTACAGATAGAAGCAGGAATCCACCCCCTCAAACACCATGTTGATCTCCCGCTCTGCCAAAGTTTGAGCGTCGATCTCAAAGGTTCTTTCATACAGTCCGCACGGATTATCCTCCGGAACGTTCGGCGGGTCCAACGGGATCGGATAGTTGATGTTGGTATAATGCGGAACATCATACCCGCGCTTTAACTCCATTTGCCAACTCATCGGTACCGTTATGCGCTCGGCACCGTCCGTCGTCCAATCAGATGCCGTAAAATCCGGCACCTTGTAAAGTGCGTCGTAATAGCGAAAACTCCATTCCCCACATAGCGAAATAAAGCTGTTGCTGGAAGCTCGGTTACCGCTGTCAGCCGCCGAATCACTCTGATACGGAATGAAATACGCATGCGGGCGTTTGCATCCGACATGTAACGTCTTTTGCGTGCGGTGATACTGAAAATCAAGCATGATAAAAATCCTTTCTCCCTATCGGGCATCAAATTCAAGCTACCTTTGTTATACCATAAAAAATACGTCCTGTCAATAAAAAAATCCTCCGAAATATAAAAATCCTACAAAAAATCAATTCTTTTTCCCGCCTTGACAAACGCAACTTTTCATAGTATAATGGTGTTGATCGGAAACCGATTCAAAAAAGTTGAAATCGGTACGAAATGATCGGGAGGGCAACACATGACCGTGACACGACAATCCCCCGTAACCGTTTTACCGGGCATCGGAAAAACGCGGGCTGAATACTATCAAAAAATGGGAATCCGCTCTTTGGGCGATCTGCTGTCGCACTATCCGCGCGCCTATGAAAACAGAAGCAACGTGGTCTTACTGGCTGAAGCCGCCGTCGATCACAAAAACGCACTGCTCCTGACCGTTGCCACGGAACCGACTTGTGTGCGACTGCGGAGTCACAAATCCTTTCTGAAATTCCGCGCATTCGACGAAAGTGGAAGTTGCGAAATCGTTTATTTCAATCAAGACTACCTCAAATCGCAATTTCGGATCGGTTCCGTATTTCGCTTTTTCGGAAAAGTAGAACGTCACGGCAATCGTTTTTCTATGTCGGCACCGAATGCCGAGCCGTGGACGGAATTTACCCAACTTCCGCCGCTTGTCCCCGTTTATCGAATGACCGAAGGCATTACACCGAAACAAATTGCAAAAGACGTCACAACCGCGCTGGAGTTGCTGTCGCCGACAACCGAAGATCCGCTCCCCGATTTTTTGCGGGAACGCCGCTCTCTTTGCACGCTTGCATACGCCGAACGCAACATTCACAGACCGGAGTCCATGCAGGCACTCGCCGCCGCACGAAAACGACTGGTCTACGATGAATTTTTCTGCTTTGCACTCGGTGCTTCCATCACCTGCAAGCAGGAAAAAACGAAAGGCGCCCCCGTATGTGCGCAAAATGATCTTGCTCCACTGCTGTCCGCTCTTCCCTATACGCTCACCGACGCACAGCAACGTGCTATCCGTGAGATCGCCGCCGATATGGCACGCGATGTACCGATGAGCCGCATATTGGTCGGCGATGTCGGTTGCGGAAAAACGATCTGCGCCACCGCCGCCATGCTGATTGCCGTGCAAAGCGGACGGCAAGCCGTTTTGATGGCACCGACTGAAATTTTGGCGCGCCAGCACTACCATGATCTCTTTCCCATCTTTTCAGAGCTCCGAATTTCCTGTGATTTGCTCGTCGGCGCAACTTCGACCGCGCAAAAACAACAAATCAAAACCGCACTTGCCGCCGATTCCGCAGAACATCGCTTGCAAGTCATCATTGGCACGCACGCCTTGCTTTCCGACGGAGTTTCATTTGCTTCGCCGGGATTGGTCGTAACCGACGAGCAACACCGTTTCGGCGCACGCCAACGCGCTCTGCTTTCCGAAAAGAACGAAAACGCACATCTTTTGGTTATGAGCGCGACACCGATCCCGCGCTCGTTGGCATTGGTTCTGTACGGCGACCTCGACATTTCCCGCATTGACGAAATGCCGCGCGGACGGCAACGGGTAGATACCTTTGCCGTCGATGAAAGCTATCGAACACGCTTGAATGGGTTCATCCGAAAGCAAGTTTCCGACGGGGGGCAAGTCTATGTCGTTTGTCCGGCAGTGGAAGAACAGGAAGATCTCGACGACGCGCTCCCCCTGTCGCAACTTTGCGCACAGGATGATGTTCCGAAAGAAGACAAGCCCCCGCTCAAAGCCGCCGTAACCTATGCAAAAACATTGCAGGAAACATTTCCGGATCTCACGGTCGCCTTTCTGCACGGAAAAATGAAGAGTGCCGAAAAAGACGATGTAATGCACCGATTCGCCGAGGGAACGATCCAAATCTTGGTCTCGACAACGGTCATCGAAGTCGGTGTCAATGTTCCGAACGCCTGCTTGATGATCGTGGAAAACGCCGAACGATTCGGACTTTCGCAACTACATCAATTGCGCGGGCGTGTCGGACGCGGAACCAGAAAATCCTATTGCATTTTGGTGTCCGGAGGCAACGGAACAACCGTCGGTACCAATTCACGCGCGCGCCTTAATGTCATGTGTACCACCTATGACGGTTACCGCATTGCCGAGGAAGATCTGGCGCAACGCGGTCCCGGTGACTTTCTTGCAACCGCGTCGGATCGTTCGGTACGTCAAAGCGGCGGACTCTCCTTTCGTTTGGCGGATGCCGGAGAGGACATTTCCATCCTGACCGATGCTTCAGCCGACGCGCGGGAACTGTTGGAAACCGACGGAACCCTCTCGGCATACCCGGCACTTGCCGAACGCGTCCGAACCGCATTCACTTTGGAAGCGGGTTTGATCAGTTGATTTGAATTTCCGCAAAAGGAATCAACTTCAAAATCCGTCTGAATCAATCAAACACAACCAAGGAATCCGCCTCCGATGGACAATCGAAGGCGGATTCCTTGGTTGGTATATAAAAGCTGTCAAAAAATCGTTTCGTAAAGATTCGGCTTTCTCCGAGCATCATTTGTTCGACGGAGTGCCTTTCCCACTCACTGCCGATTTACCATTTTACCGTATGCACCGGGTGTCATACCAATATTCTTTTTGACAAACGCATTAAAATAGTATTCATTTTTGAAATTCATGACCTCACTAATCTCTCGGAGGGTAAGCTCACCGCATTCCAGCAACGTGCGGATCTTCTCACTTCGTTTCCTTCGAATATACGCCCCCAGCGGCATCTTGACTTCTCTTTCAAAAATTCTCGTCAACTGCTTGATACTCAAATGACAATAATCGGCAACATCGGATGTGGACAACTCTGCACAAATATTATCCTCGATGTACCGTTTTGCGATTGTGAACGTGGCATTCTCATTACACGCCGAAAGCTTTGCAGGTTCGCCGACATTGATCAATCGTAAAACAGAGGAAAGCGAAAAAAGCACCACCGATGTAATGCACGTGTGCGAGTAGGCAAAGGATGAAAAGGATTCCTCTTTGGCTAACAGCAACGCCGATCGGAGTGCGTCGGACATTTGAATGTAAATATAGGAAACTTCCCTGTATTCGGCATAATCGAAACAAAGAGAAAATTTTTCAACAGCGTCCGAAGTCAATACAACTCTATGGCACAACTTGGGCGGAATGAGCAACAATTCGCCGGATGAAACGGTAACAATCCCATCGCTCAACTCGTATGTTTGTTCTCCCGACAGAATGGCATGAACCTCAAATCCTGTATGATAATGAACCTTTTTTGTAAAATCATGATTATTTCCGCCAATCTGTATATATTTCAGATAGCAGCCTTTGATGCCCATGGATTCAAGCATCTCGCTACCGGAACCTTCCGATGCCGCTTGATTGTAAATAATCCGCAAAAAAATCCCCCCAATCCAAATCCATTGTATCACAGCTCTTTCAAAAATGCAATACGAATGTCCGTTTTTTATAAAATAAAGTCCGTTTTTTGTATTGCAATAAAACGCTTTTTATTGTATAATCATAAAAAATCGAAGCAGGAGGTGCAAAATGAATATTTTTCCGACCATGATTACCCCCTATCACCGTGACGGAACCGTGGACATTCAAACGGCTCTTCGGTACGTTGATTTTTATTTTGACAGTGGCATGGACGGTATCTTTTCGATTTGTCAGTCCAGTGAAATTTTTTATCTTTCTCTGGAAGAACGAGTTGCATTGAATCATGCGGTCTACACTCGCGCAAAAGAGCTGGAGAGAAAAAGCGGTCGTAAATTCACCGTCGTTTCTTCCGGACACATCTCGGACAGTCACGACGAACAGCTCCGCGAGCTTCATGCAATCTACGATTCCGGCACAGACGCATTGATTCTTATAACCAACCGTTTGGATCCCGAAAACCAAGGGGACGATGTTTTCATAGAAAGATGCGAACGGCTCATCGACGCTCTTCCAAAAGAGGCAAGACTGGGACTTTACGAATGTCCCTATCCCTACAAACGGCTCGTGACACCGAGAATCCTCAAATGGTGCATATCGACCAAGCGATTTGACTACATGAAAGACACCTGTTGTGATGCGGCGCTGATTGCCGAACGATGCAAACTTCTTTCGGGTTCCGGTTTTCGACTTTTGAATGCAAACTGTCAAACATTTCTAGAAAGCTTGCGCACAGGAAGCGACGGATACTGCGGCCTCATGTGCAACTTCCATCCGAAACTTTATGCATGGCTCGGAAGTCATTTCAACAGCGATCCTCGCGCCGACATGGTGCAATCCATCCTCGGTACATTCGGATTTACCGAAGTCGGACTTCCGTATCCTTTGACGGCAAAATACCACATGACGCTCAGAGGAATCCACACCGAAAATCTTGCAAGAAACAAAAACAGTTCAGAACTGACCGACTATGCCAAAGACTGCATCAGACAAATGAAATACGCAACCGATATGCTTGAAAAATACCTTGAGATATAAAAAACAAAGGAGACTCCCATGAAAGGTACAATGAGTTGGAGCTATAAGCCCTACAAACCGCCGCTTTATGAAGTCGGCGACATTTTCATCTCGCGCCTCGCCCCCACAAACGCCTCCATTCACGTCGAATGGCTTGGCGAGAAAGGAACAATCTATGAGATCTTTTACCGCGTTCGAGGCACAGAGGATTTCTGCTCTGCCGGAAGATGCACCGGCACGGAATTTGATATTCCACAGCTGACTCCCAATACGGATTATGAGCTTTACATTGCCTCCGGCACGAAAAAAAGCCGTGTACGGCTTGCAAGATGCGGTGAGTCCATCGGAACTACGGTCAATTATCTGCATCCCGACGACGATGTTTTTGATTTTTCGGGCAGATACCTCTGTTCGCCATCTCTCCTCCGTCACCCCGACGGCTATCTTCTCTCCTCCATGGATGTGTTTTGCGGTGGCGGCGGGCAAAATCTGACAATGATTTTCCGTTCCGATGACAACGGAAAGAGTTGGCACTACGTATGCGACCTTTTCCCTTGCTTTTGGGGCAAATTATTCCTTCATCGCGGTGAGGTCTATATGCTCGGCTGTTCAACCGAATACGGTGACTTGCTGATCGGTAAATCTCCGGACGGCGGTATGAGCTTTGATGCTCCGACCGTCCTTCTGCGCGGAACAGGTGGCAAAAAAGCTGTACACGGCGGCATTGGGGTTCATAAAAATCCGCAAAATGTTGTCCGTTATAACGGAAGAATCTATGAAACGCTTGAATGGGGATCTTGGAAAAACGAAAAATACGGTCATGCAGCAATGGTAATGTCGGCAGACGAAAACGATGACCTTCTTTCCCCCGCTTCCTGGAGCTTTACGGACCCCTTAAAGTTCGATCGCTGGTGCAACGAACTTGCCGATCAGCCAATGAATACGATGATGATAGAAGGAACGCTTACAATCTCACCGAACGGAAAACTGAAAAATATCATGCGATTCGGAAAATTACATCGCGCCCTGTGTCTTGATGTTGATACCGAAACTCCGGAAGCACCTCTCCGTTTTGAAAAGCTTATACCATTCCCCGGAAATTTCTCTAAATTCATGATAAAATACGACAGCGTCTCCGGTTTCTATTATTCCATCGCCACAATCGCTTACGATGAACAACCGCATGCACGAAATCTTTTATCCCTCATTCGTTCACGAACCCTCGACAAGTGGGAATTTGTTTGCACCCTTTTTGATTATCGCCACGAACCAAGTGACAAAGTTGGCTTTCAGTATGTGGATTTTGAGATAGAGGGAGACGACATTTTCTTCCTCTGCCGCACGGCAATCAACGGTGCCGCAAGCCACCATGACTCAAACTATCAAACCTTCCACAGAATCAAAAATTTTCGCACGGATGCGACACTTGAATAATCAATCCAATCTACACGTCAACGAGGATGCCGCTATAAAGGCATCCTCGTTGACGTTAAACAAAAAAAAGGAATCCGAAATCATCGCCGATTGGCAACAATTTCGGATTTCTCTCTTCTTTTTTGGCTCCCCTGCGGGAGCCATATTCGAAATAAAGAGAATACCCGAAGCCTCAAGCTCGGCAAAAGTTATTGTCTTTGTTCCCTTATTGTAATTGAACGTGATGACCATTTTGTCATCGTATAAGAAAATACGGTTTACAAAGGTGTCGATGAATCGGCGACGGTGCTCAAATTTATTGGTATCAAAGGTGCGGAACAACAAACAATCTGCTCTCTTGTTACAATAGGCTTGGCAAGTTCTTCTTTAGCGATTTGAATTCCAAGCTCAGACTTCCTCGCTTCAAGCTCGTCCATGCGCTTCTTTGTCGCATCATTACAAATGCCCATTTGTATCGCATTGACAAGATTACCGATCCCCTTCTCTACTTCCGCAAGCTGCTCACGCAGACACGACAGTATGGGATTTTCTCGTCCTTGTATTTCCATCACGCAATCGGCTATATATGCG
>CAZUYA010000059.1:0-9357 GCA_964624685.1 uncultured Ruminococcus sp.
CGCACCGTTTCACGCACCACTGTTTGAATATCCACCTGTGCCTTGGTCGTAACTTCTCCCATGACACATACCAATCCCGTGGTGCAAAAGGTTTCGCACGCAACGCGGGACATGGGATCCTGACGCAACATTTCATCCAAGATCGCATCTGAAATTTTGTCGCAAATCTTATCCGGATGTCCTTCCGTAACCGATTCGCTGGTAAATAATTTTCCACTCATTTTCTGTTCTCCCGTATTTTGAAAAAATTCTAAAACATATCTTGCATCCGATAACAAAAAAACACTCCGCACAGACGGAGCGTCTTCGGCTCTCATCTAACAGGAATTAGCACCTTACAAACCGCAGGTTGCTGTAACATCATCGTGCCTGTCACTACGTTACTCTTGATAAGATATATTTTATTAAATATAGTATAACACAGCTCTCGCGAAATTGCAATAGTTTTTCAAAAAATCTTTTCAAAATATGAAATTCTGCCGTCAATCATCGTACACGATCTACCCAAAACAGCAAATTCCAAACGTTCGCGAGATGAACAAAGGGGATGTCAAAGCGACATCCCTTTTCTTCATCCATCGGCGCGGTGTACCCGCAAGGCAATCACCGAACAATCGTCGTGTGTTTCACATTCGGCGGCATGCAAACAAATCCGATATACGATTTCTTCCGGAGTCAGGGACCCGATCCCAGCAAGATAGGCATTTAACCATTCACATTCGGCATCACTTTGCAAAATACCGTCGCTCAGCATCACCACGGTATCTCCTTCCCGCAATTGAAACCGCGTTTCCTGTGTGTCCAGGGCGCAAAAAATCCCGATGGGAACCGTTCCGGATTGCAATCTCCGCACCACGTTTCCGCGAACGACAAAGGAAGGTGCCGCACCGCTTTTCAAAAAAGAAGCTTCCCCCGTCATCAAATCCAATTCCAGCAGATCCACCGTCGAGCTACATTCCCGTGTACTGTCGGCAGTGCGGGAACGGATCATATTATTCAACATCCGCAACGTTGTGCCGGCTCGATTGCCCGCACGCAACATCTTTTCCATAAAAACAGAACACAAATTGGAAGTCAACGCCGCCTCCTTCCCCGCTCCCATTCCATCGCTGATCAGAGCATAAAAATACTCTTTTCGATTGGAAAACAAATTGACGCTATCACCGCTGACTCCGCCGTCAGCCGATACATTATTCTGTGCGGCAGTCACGGACAGTTTTTGCTTCGCTTGCAAAATCATACTGCTGATATTGCGTTCCACCTCAAAAATCGGTTGCCCCAACTCGGAGCCGCACATCTCCCCCAAATCGCTTCGTAACGTTTCCAAACTGACTTTGGCTTGTTCAATATCGGCACCGCGAATGAAAATACGGCGGCGACGATTGCCGTAAACGGTCACACCGGTCGCAAGAATATCGGCATCTTTCAAATAATCGGCGATCCGCCTTTCCAAATCGGCATCACAGTGATATTCTCCGTCATCCTCCTCCAAGGCCTCATTGATGATATTCGCAGCCGCTTCATAGTCCATGGCAAAAATTTCCGTGCGATTATTTCGAAGCAACTCTCCCGTGACACGGGAACATTCCCGATTGATTGTTTCTAAAATACCGTCCATCCTCTCACACCGCCGAATCAAATTCCCTTCAACCTGTTCAACCGACACCTTTCCTCGTGTATGCAATGCGGTAATCAATTCGTTGACTGTCCCCAAGCTATCGGAATATTCCAATCCCCAACAAAGTGCCTGATTGGGACAATCGGCACAGGAATGATGAAAAGCATCGTCGCAAATCCTCCGCAAATCCAAGGTACCGGGGCGGCGATACCGATCACTCAAATTGTAAAAGACTTCGGACAAAGAGGAAAAAGCTTCCGAAATTCCGCGAAACCGTTCATTGGAATCCCGATAGCGATTTCGTTCCAACGCGCGGCAGGGTTCACCGTCAATTCCTCCGGCTTCTTCCTGCGAGGCGGTGTGAAAACCGCTCACCGATAACTTTTGAACCACCGTAAAAACGGCACCGGCGATCAAAGATATGGGAAACATGGTCAACAGCATGAAGCTGTCGGTAACATAGACAGACCACCCGACCATACCGACACATGCAAGCAACAGTGCAAGATTCTCCTTCTCCATTCGATGAAAGAGCAAATAGATCAAAGCCGCCAACAAAAAGCCGGGCGCATGCAACGGATCATACGCCACACCGCACAACAGACTTGCCGCGATTCCTTTGACATTTCCGTACACGGCACTGCCGTAAAAAGTAAAAAAAAGTGCCAAGATCGGTGCCAGAGGAAGGGAAAACAACGTTACACTGCGTGCGGCAAAAACCAAAGAAAACAGCAATGCCCCCTCGGAAATCTCCCGAAAGATCGGCAAGGGTTGTTTTTCCTCAAATGCCGCCGAATAGACTATGGTCGCAACCGTTGCCGTCGCGACAGCAAAAATCGCCGCAAACAGATCATAGTAGCGAAATCCCCCTTCAAAAACACGGTAAAGAGCGATGATCAACATGCAGACCGCCGCCGTTGCCATGCGCAAACAAACACTGTCGGTCAACAGGGTCCGCATTTCCTGCCGAATTGTCAAACGGTTCGTCTGTACTTCCGTTTGACGCATGGCAGGGACTCGTTTCAACCATCTTGTAAGAAAACTCCCGTTCGCCTTTCTTTTGGTTTCTTCCGCCCCCCGATCCTGTCCGTTTTGCGAAACCTCGGCGCTGTCGCGCAAGCGTTTTTTTAAGGATTCCGGAAGATCAAAGTGTGCTTCCGACGGATCGATCACCATGTGGGCAACCGTGCGGATCAAAGCCGCAATCAAGTACATGCAAATGTAGAGAATCGGTGTGCGCAGATTGGAAAAAGAAGTCAGCAACAATCCGACCAAAACGGCAAGCGTATGATCTGCCGAACCGCACAACAACGCCATTCCAAGCGGGTATGTACCAAACAGCAGGGACGCTTGTCCGAAGATCCATGCACCGCATCCCCACAATACTTCGATACAAATCGCGCGGATCCGAGCAACCCGCGCCGTACCGCTGTTCTTTTTTTCATGCAACTGTTTTTGCAATCGACCACGCATATTTTCTTCCTGCATATCAACATTCCTCCTTTTCGGATTTTCCGCCTTTATTTTACTCCTTTTCATCAGCGGAAACGGTCGAAAGCGGGAAGCGTTTTTTTGTATATACAAAAAGATAAATCCACAAAAAAAGAGAAAATTCCAAAAGAAAATCGCAACAGGTCTTCAAAAAAGAAAGAACTTTGCCTTTTGTGTCGTGCAAAGCTCTTTTTTGTCATACGATTTTTTGTGATATTCGGTTCTTTTTTTGCAAAAAAAAACGGTTTGCAGGGAGCACAATTCGGTCAAGTGCCTCCGATCGCCGCCCAAAAACGCCCCAGATCGCCGGTCGGATCCACCCCATATGCAATCATAAGCCAATTTCTCAGGACACCGAATCCCAAAAATACAATGATTCCGCCAATCCAACTCCATCGCGGGAAACGCGGACAAAACGATCTTCGTTGAAAGAAACGGACCCATGCCACCGCATCCAGCACCAATGCCGCGACACATCCTGTCGTAACAAGCGCATTGTATCGCAATGCCGCCGCAACATCAAACTTGAGCAATGCGGCAATCGCACGTGTACCACCGCACAGTGGGCAATACAAAAAGAGAACATCGTGCATCATACATCCGACAAACGAGCGTGGAAGCATGGAAATTCCAACCCGATACAACGGAAAAAGCAAGACCAACAAAACAGCACCCGCATGCAACAGTAAAAATTTTTTCCTTTTGTATTTCATGCCGCCCCCCGTTTTTTCTTTCAAGCTGTCTTTATTGTATCATAAAAAATGCGGTTTGAAAAGTTTTTTTGAAAAAAATCCCAATTTTTTTGAAAAAGCATTGTAAAAAAGGAAAACGCATGGTATAATGAAAATAGTTCGACAAATCCATCTTGGGAGGTTTTTATGAATCATTCATTTGACAATTCACCTGATTTTTCAAACAATTTCGACACGTTTCAACAGCAACCCCCTACCAATACAGGCAAACCGTTTGCCATTGCGTCCCTCGTATTGGGCATTGTAGGCATTTGTTCCTGTTGCTGTTGCATTTATTGGCTCAATTTGATTTTCGGAGCTTTGGCAATCGTCTTTGCCATCGTTTCCGCACGCACTTCCAAAGATAAAAAGATGTCCGGACTCGCCATTGCCGGATTGATTTTGGGCATCCTCGCCGTTCTCATCTTTTTGGCTCTGTTTGCTTTTGACCTTTGGTTCATGAGTATCCCGGAGGAAGAATTTGACAAAATGTTCGGAGAAGCCATCAAAACTGCGTTCGGAGAAGAATTTTACAACGAATATAAAGAGCAACTCGGTTTTTACGGAACATCCGGCTCGTAAACGATTGACAAAAGAATGCAACGACGCTTGTTGAACTTGCGTCGTTGCATTCTTTTTGGACAGATTGTTTATTCTTCCACGTGCTCCATACCCTGTGCAATGATGGTACGAACATGTCCGTCTGCCAAGGAATAAAAAACGGATTTTCCCTCACGCCGACTTTTGATCAATTTACTTTGCCGTAAAAGTTTCAATTGATGTGAAATGGCTGATGGCGTCATATTCAAAATATTGGAAAGATCACAAACACAAACTTCAGCCTCAAACAGGACAAACAGGATTCTCATGCGAGTGGAATCTCCAAACACTTTGAACAATTCAGCCAAATCATACAGTTGCGTTTCTTCCGGCATTTTTTCGGTGATTGATTTCAACAAATCCTCCTGCGTATCTCCCGATTGAAATAAGATCGACTCTGTTTCATTATATTTCATACCTTGATTCCCTCCTATCCAGATTACTGCATATGCAATGCGCGCATGGCATTCAAAACTGCCAGAACCATCACTCCGACATCGGCAAATACGGCGATCCACATATTGGCAATTCCAAACGCACCGAGAAGCAAACACAAAAATTTGATGCTCAAAGCGAACCAAATATTTTGACGAACGATGCGCATACATTTCCGCGCAATCCGTATGGCTTTGGCAATCTTTAATGGATGATCGTCCATCAAAACAACATCGGCAGCTTCAATCGCCGCATCCGATCCGAGTGCTCCCATTGCAATCCCCACATCGGCACGCGATAAAACGGGAGCATCATTGAGTCCGTCTCCGACAAAAGCAAATTGTCCCTTATTTTGTTCATCGCTCGCCGCTTTTTCCACGAACCGTAATTTATCTGCCGGCAACAGCTCACATTGTACCTCGTCGATTCCCAAGTCGTTTGCAACCGCTTCCCCGACACTCCGTACATCTCCGGTCAACATGACGATACGCCGTATCCCAACGCGACGCAGGGCATCCACCGCCTCTTTGGCATCCGGTTTCAACCGATCGGAAATCAAAATCGAACCGCTGTAACATCCGTCAACGGCAACATAAACAACACTTCCGATACCGTGAAATTCTTCAACGGAAAGTCCCATTTGTTCCATCAACTTCAAATTTCCGACAGCAACCGCAACCCCGTCCACACACGCCGTCACACCGTGTCCACCGACTTCCGTAACATCGGCAACACGTACATCGGTCGGAAGAATCCCCGCGGCTTTTCGCAGGCTTTCGGCAATCGGATGTGTGGAATATTGTTCGGCAAGCGCGGCATATTCCAAAACCTTTTCTGCCGGCAAATCTCCGAACGGATGGATTTCCTCCACTTCAAAAACCCCTTCGGTCATAGTACCCGTTTTGTCAAAAGCAACCGACTTGACTTGCGCCAACGCTTCCAAATGGACCGATCCTTTTACTAGGACACCGGCACGGCTTGCGGCACCGATTCCGGAAAAAAAGCTCAACGGAATACTGATAACCAATGCACAAGGACAACTGATGACCAGGAATGTCAACGCACGATAGATCCACTCCGACCACATCGGTGAAAGCCGGAAAAACCAAATGCGAAACAACGGAGGCAGAAACGCCAACAACAATGCGCCGATGCAAACCGCAGGGGTATAAATACGGGCAAATCGGGTAATAAAATTCTCCGAGCGTGATTTTCGCGAGCTTGCATTTTCAACCAGTTCCAGAATTTTGGATGCCGTAGACTCCCCAAACGCTTTTGTCGTGCGCACACGCAACAAACCGGTCAAATTGATGCATCCGCTCATGACCGCTTCACCGACGCCGACGCTTCGCGGAACGCTTTCTCCGGTTAATGCAACCGTATCCAAAGAAGAGGTTCCTTCAACGATCGTCCCATCAATCGGTACTTTTTCTCCGGGGCGTACAACGATAATGCGTCCGACTTCCACCTCATCCGGTGCACATTCCGAAATGCTCCCGTCGTCAGCCTCCAGATTGGCAAAATCCGGACGAATATCCATCAATGCGCCGATATTGCGGCGGCTTTTCCCAACGGCATAACTTTGGAACAACTCACCTACTTGGTAAAAAAGCATCACCGCACAGCTTTCCGTATAATCCCCCAACACGATGGCACCTACCGAAGCGACCGCCATCAAGAAATTCTCATCAAACGGTTGTCCGTGAAAGATTCCTTTGACGGCTTTGATCAAAATATCATAGCCGATGCAGAGGTACGGAACCAAAAACAGGCAAAATCGTCCCCATCCATCCAACGGAAGCAACGCAAAAGCCACCGTAAAAACAGCTGCAACAGAGATGCGGATCAACATCTTTTTTTGCTTTTTTGTCATCATCAAATCCTCCGATGCTCAAAAATAGACTTCACAATCGTCTTCCACTCGTTTACAATATTTGCGAACCTGTTTCATCACAGAAGTTTCATCAACACCATCTTCAAAATCAACGATCATCTTCAACGTCATAAAATTGACGGTCACATCACGTACCCCCGTCACTTTTTTTGCGGCGTCCTCCATTTTTGCCGCGCAATTGGCACAATCGACCTCAATCCGATAGTTTTTTTTCATTGTTCCCTCTCCTTTCGTTTCAATAATTGAGCAGTTGTTCAAATGTAAGAATATTATAGCAGACAAATCAAAAAAAGTCAATATGGTTTTCAAAATTTTTTGAAAAAATAATTCAAATCTCAACCGGCTCAACCCAAGAAAACAAAAAACGAAAAAAGCGTGAAAATCAATCCGGATCTTCACGCTTTTTTCTATTTTCATTTTGTCCTTTCGGACAAACATTCTTACAAACCGTTACCAACGGGAACGGTCATCAAAACCTCTGTTATTTCCGTATCCGTTATTTCCGCCGTTATCGTTTCCGTTGTCATTCTCATATTCTTTCCGACGACGGACTGCACGAACGATCATACAAACAGCAACGATCGCCAAAATTGCCAAAACGATCAACGTAACAATTGTGGAAGTCGGAAGCGTTTTTCCAAAAACATTTTCCATGGTATCCACAACAATCACGACCGGAATTTCCGTTGCCGCCGTAAACGCCTCCAATTCTTCATTGACGGTCTGTGCGGTCAAAGAAACATTGGAATAATTGGTTACATGCGAGGTGTACGTTGTATCGGATGTCTTTCCGTTCTTAAACGAGGTCACCAATCCCATGCTTTGTATCTCTTCTTTCATAGTCGCCATCGCCGATGCCAAATTGGAATCCAACGAGTATTTATAATAATCGGAATTGACCGAACTTTGCACTGCGCGTCCAAATGCCGTTGATTCATCACCGAACAGTAAATTGACATCATTTCGGATATTGTCGCCAACCCATGCAATGCAATAATACCCGTCCATTTCTTCATTGGTCAGAAAAACAATCAGAAGGTTGCTTTCATATTGAGTCGATGAAGCAAACTCCTTTTGGTACTGTGAGACGGCATAGGACTGAAACACGGCTTCATCATAACTGATGATTCCACCGCTTGCCACATTGGAAATAGCATCGCCGATAATGGAAAATGTTACAATCGCAACCACCAACAGAATCACAATGGGTGCCAAAAGCATCCCAAACAGCCCACTCAAACAACCGCCGCCGTAAAAGCGCGGACCGCGCGGTCCTCCGTGAAATCCGCCTCCGCGGTAACCTCCGCCACCGCCGCCAAAGCCTCCGCCACGTGAGCCTCCACCAAATCCGCCGCCTCTTGATCCTCCTCCAGGTCCCGGCATACTTATATCCTCCTTTTTTCTTTTGATTTTTTCGATCGAATCAAACCTATCTTTCACATAACATTATATACTCTTTTATATGAAATTTCAAGCCTTGAAACAAACTTTATTTGAACTTTTTTGCTTTTTAATAATAAGAATTGTTTTTATTCTTGTTTATTGATAAAAACTGACAAAAACCGACGAAAAAGCATACGCTAAAAATAGTCGAGCGATTTGCCGACACAATTCTTTCAGAGAAAAAAGGAGATGCCATGTATTCCGAAAACAATCGACGTTCAGCCGCCCGTCGCGCCGATGATGAATTTCTGCGCCGCATGATGGGAGGCGATCTAACCGGAAACGGAGTGGGCGAGCAGTCTGTTCCATCCACCGATTCGGGACAGCAACCGCTGCCTTTCCACACCGGTGAATCCTGCCGCCCGAATGCGCATTCCGACAACGGTCAATCTTCTACACTCAACAGGGAAAAGTCTGCCTTGTGTATCCCCTCAACCGCCTGTCCGACGCAACTTTCTGCCCCCGCTTTGGCAATGGTCTATGCCCCACGGCAATGCTGGCGGAATTTGTTCGATCCGGCAGAAGGGCTTTCCAAGGGAACCATCTTTTCCGAGCTGGAATTGCCACTGGAATTCTGCGGAGGTCATTGTAAAATCCGAAATCAGGAGGTCAACCGCCGCCGTCCTTTTTAAGGCGGAAAAGCATGATCATGATCTGCAATTGCAAAAATCAAAACAAAAACTGCCGCAACAGCTTGGAACTGTTGCGGGCACTGGATTTTTCCATTCAGGAAACCGTTCTTTATTTGGATGCTTATCCGGAACATGCCGATGCCCTGCAATATTATCATGCACTGTTGGAACAACGTGCCATTCTGCTTGCCGAATACGAGAACAACTGCGGTCCTCAAACCATTTACGGTAACCAAAGCCGCACTTCATGGGATTGGGTAAAAACACCTTGGCCGTGGGAAGCCGATGCCAACTGATGGAAAGAGAGGAACGCGTTTATGTGGACTTATGACAAAAAATTGCAATATCCAGTCAAAATCAAAAATTCAAATCCCCGTTTGGCAAGTCTGATCATCTCCCAACTCGGAGGAGCAGACGGTGAATTGGCAGCTTCCATGAGGTATTTGAATCAACGTTACGAAATGCCTTACGGAGAGGTAACCGGTATTTTGACAGACATCGGAACCGAAGAAT
>CAZUYA010000060.1:0-5626 GCA_964624685.1 uncultured Ruminococcus sp.
ATAAACACAGGAAAGGAATTTGACAAAATGAAACAAACCATGAAAACAAGCTTAACACTTGCGCTTGCCCTCTTGCTTTCCGTTTGCCTGATCGCTTGCGATTCGGTTGAAAAGACCGGACTTTGGGAGAATGCGACCTATCACAAGGATATGGAATTCGGAAACGGTGCGGTCACGGTGCAGGTTGAGGTGAAAGCGGAAGAGCAAAGCATTACCTTTACCGTTCACACCGATAAGACTACGCTTGCCGACGCTCTTTTGGAACACTCTCTGATCGCAGGGGAGGACAGCGCTTACGGGCTTTACGTAAAGGTCGTAAACGGCATGACTGCGGACTATGACGCCGATAAGAGTTATTGGTCGATCAGCAAAAACGGAGAGATGTTGTTGACGGGCGTGAGCAGTACCGCTCTTGCCGACGGCGAACATTATGAGTTCACGTACACAAAATAATTCCAAACAGCATCGCGGACGCTTATTTCGGCTGGTCATTTATGCCATGCTTGGCGCTTTGATGTTTACTTCCAAGCTGATCATGGAGGCGCTTCCCAATATTCACCTGCTCGGAATGTTGACCATGGTATATACGCTTGTGTTTCGAAAGGAAGCTTTGATCCCCATTTACGTTTACGTTTTTTTGAATGGGGTGTATGCCGGCTTTGACCTTTGGTGGGTTCCGTATCTCTACCTTTGGACCTTGCTCTGGGGGGCAACGATGCTGTTGCCGCGAAACATGTCACGAAAAGTTGCCGCTGTCGTTTATCCGGTGGTGTGCGCTTTGCACGGCTTTTTGTTCGGTACCCTCTATGCCCCTGCACAGGCATTGTTATGGGGGCTGGATTTTACGGGAACGCTTGCATGGATCGTATCCGGGCTTCCATACGATATGCTTCACGGTGTCAGCAACTTCTTTGTCGGGATGCTTGTGTTGCCGCTTTCGGAACTGTTGCGAAAATTGATGAAAAAATATTACGGCTGAAAGGATCCCCTTTCGAACGGTTGGTTCGGAAGGGGATCCTTTGTTCTTTGGAAAAACGAAATATTGTTTCCGCCGTATTTTTGTCGGAACCGAATAAGAGCTTGCGCGATCACATATAGTGAAAAAAGCTGTTTTTTCGGAGGACAAAATGGGAAAACGTACGGAAATTCGAATGACCCCTTTTGCGGCAATTTTGATTTTGGGGCTTGTCCTCACCGATGACAGCGGGGTGTGCTTGATCACGTTGTCAGCGGCTTTTTTGCATGAGTGCGGGCACATTGCGGCTGCCTATTTTTTACGGATCCCTCTCGGAAATTTGCATTTGGATCTTCTCGGCGCACGACTGGAGGTGCGAGGCAGGTTGCTTTCCTACGGGGAAGAATGGATCTTATGCATTGCCGGTCCCACGGTCAGTTTGCTGTTCGCGGCTGCCGGAGCGATTTTTTGGAATACGGAACCGATCGCTGAACGGGCAATGCAATTTTCCTGTGCATCCCTTTTGCTCGGAATGCTGAATCTGCTGCCGATCCGCACCTTTGACGGTGGCAGAATGTTGGAGGCCTTTTTATTGTTTTTCTTCGGAGAACGTGCCGTGCAAACGGTCATGCGAACGCTCTCTTTTTTGTTTTTATTTTTTCTGTGGGCGATTGCCGTATATTTTCTTTTGCGGGTCGGTGACGGGTTGTCTCTTTTTTGCTTTTCCATGAGTTTGTTTTCCCGATTCTTCGATGAATTAGAGGGACGGTAAAACGTGAGATTTTCGGAGAATTTCAGCGAAAAAGCGAGATTTTTGAAGAGTTTTGCATGGTAAATCCAAATGGTTGCGCGAAAAATGGATTTTTTTCAAAAAAATGACGATTTTTGAAAGAAATTTTTGAAAACTATTGCATTTTGCAGATCTATCTGTTACAATAGTGAACGTGGCTGATTCGAATGCACCGATTTCGGCGTTCGGCGAAGGCGATGTGCTGTTTGCAGAACATCGGAACTGCCATGAATTTTTCATCTAAAGGAGTATTTATGCAGAATGAGCAATTCGGGGGTACTGATCAGACTTGACGGGATCTCAAAATCATTTGACGGAGAGACGATTCTTGACAACTTAAGTCTTGAAATCCACGACAAGGAGTTCATGACGCTGCTTGGACCGTCCGGGTGCGGCAAAACCACTACTTTGCGCATCATCGGCGGATTTGAAATGCCTGACAAGGGGGATGTTTTTTTTGACGGAAAACGGATCAACGATGTTCCTCCGTATCGGCGGCAAGTCAATACGGTCTTTCAAAAGTATGCATTGTTCCCGCATTTGAATGTATTTGATAATATTGCATTCGGTTTGCGCATTCAGAAACGTCCGGATTCGGAAATTCGTGAAAAAGTGAAAGAAATGCTGGCATTGGTCAATTTGCGAGGGTTTGAAAGACGGAAAGTGGATACGCTTTCCGGCGGTCAACAGCAACGTGTGGCGATCGCACGCGCTTTGGTCAATCAGCCCAAGGTACTTTTGTTGGATGAGCCTTTGGGGGCTTTGGATCTGAAACTTCGCAAAGATATGCAAAATGAATTGAAAAACATTCAGCATCAAACCGGAATTACCTTTATTTACGTGACACACGATCAAGAGGAAGCTCTTTCCATGTCGGACACGGTTGTAGTCATGGCAGAGGGACGGATCCAGCAGATCGGTACGCCGACGGATATTTACAACGAACCGGTCAATGCATTCGTTGCGGATTTTATCGGAGAATCCAATATTTTGGACGGCGTGATGTTAGCAGATTGCTCGGTTCGGTTTGCAGGGCATACGTTTGTTTGCGTAGACGGCGGATTTGCACCGAATGAAGCCGTTGATGTGGTCGTTCGCCCCGAAGACGTGGATGTGGTGAAGCCGGAAAACGGTATGCTGCGCGGCTTGGTAACCGGCGTGACTTTCAAAGGAGTTCACTATGAGGTGATCGTTGATGTCGGCGGGTTTAAATGGATGATCCAAACAACGGATTTTGTGGCGGAAGGTGAGACGATCGGGATCTCCGTGGATCCGGATGCCATTCATATTATGAAAAAGTCCGAATTTTCCGGAATGTTCGGCGATTATTCCTCGTTCAGCGATGAGTTGGACAAACTTTCCGATGTAACGGAGGAAGTGGAAGAAGAATGAAACAAACAGGCAAAAAAAGTGTTTTTGAACGTCTTGCAGGGGTCCCACAGTTGGTATGGTCCGCAATGTTTATTCTTGCCCCGCTGTTGGTCGTGGCATATTTTGCTTTTACGGATGCAAACGGTTCTTTTTCCTTTGAGAATATTGCGGCACTCGGTTCCTATTCCAACACGTTCTTCATGTCCATTGGATTTTCGCTGATCGCAACGGCGGTTTGTTTGTTGATCGGATATCCTTTGGCATATTGTATGGCGCGTACTTCCGCACGTACCAGAAGTATCTTGATGATCTTTTTGATGTTGCCAATGTGGATCAGTTTACTGATCCGCACCTACGCTTTGATGGCTTTATTGGATAACGGGGGACTCATCAACTCCATGCTGGTTCGGTTGGGCTTTGAAAAAATTACCTTTATCGGAACAGACGGAGCGGTCATTCTCGGAATGATCTATGACTTTTTGCCCTACATGGTGCTTCCGATCTATACCGGGATGACCAAATTGGACAAGCGGTATTTGGAAGCTGCGGCAGATCTCGGTTGCAATTCCGCAAAAACGATGTTTCGGGTGGTGATCCCTCTTACGGTCCCCGGAATCATTTCCGGAGTGACCATGGTATTTGTTCCATCGATCAGTACGTTTTATATTTCCCAAAAATTGGGAGGCGGCAAATTGGATCTGATCGGCGATACCATCGAACGCCATTTTCAAAATGCCGTTACGTACCACACCGGCGCGGCGATTTCGTTGTTGATGATGATTTTGATCATGATTTCGCTTGCGGTAATGAATCATTTTTCTGACAGCGGGGAGGATATTATCGTATGAAATTTCTGTCCCGATTTTACATTGTTTTGATCTTTGCACTGCTGTATGCACCGATCGCGGTCGTGATCCTGTTTTCTTTTAACGAAGCGGGAAATTTAAATTCCTTTACGGGATTTTCTTTGACTTGGTATGAAGAACTGTTTTTGGACGGTGATGCGTTTGTGCCGCTGAAAAATTCGTTGATCTTGGCGCTCACGTCTTCGGCGTTGGCAACGGTGATCGGTACATTGGGAGCATTTTCCGTTTCCCGATCCAAAAGCAAACGCTATCAAAAGCTGACCAAGAGCGTTGTGAACATCCCTATGATGAATCCGGATATCGTCACGGGAGTTTCTTTGATGCTGTTGTTTGTCGGGATTGGAACGATCTTCCGCACAACGGATGTGCTCAGCTTTTGGACAATGCTTTTGGCACACACAACGTTCAATCTCCCCTATGTTTTTTTGTCCGTGTTACCGAAATTTCGGCAAATGGATAAACATTTGACGGAAGCGGCTTTGGATCTCGGATGTACTCCGGCACAAACCTTTTTTAAGGTGGAACTTCCGTTTATTTTGCCGGGAGTCCTTTCCGGCTTTATGATGAGTTTCACCCTGTCTTTGGATGATTTTGTCATTAGCCATTTCGTCAGCAATTCCGATTTTGTCACGTTGCCGCTTTATATCTACAACCAAACGGCACACAACATTAAGTCCAGCACGTATGCGCTTTGCACTTTGGTGATCGTTGCCATTACCCTCTTGTTACTTGCCGTGAATTTTGCCGGTGCGCGCGGGGAACGAAAGCAACTTGCGAAAGGAGGCGGAATGCGGTGAAAAAACAGGTTTGCAGGCTGGTACTTGTGCTGCTGTTGATCGGCATTTTCGGTCCGTGTCTTTCTGCGTGTGATGGAGTCGGAGAAGAGATCACGCTGTATGTTTACAATTGGGGAGAATACATTTCCGACGGTTCGGAAGGAACCTTGGACGTGAACGAAGCGTTTGAAGCGTATTGCAAAGAAAAGGGCTGGAATGTTAAGGTCAATTATTCCACCTTTTCCAGCAATGAATCCATGTATGCAAAGTTGGAAAGCGGCGCTGCTTCCTATGATGTGGTGATCCCCTCCGACTATATGATCCAACGTATGGTAAAAGAAGGGTTGTTGCAACCGTTGGATCTCTCTAAAATCCCGAATTACCAATATGTGAACGAAAACTTCAAGGGAGATCACGTATACTACGAAGACGATACGGATAACCGCTATTCGATCCCGTATTTTTACGGGATGATCGGTGTGATCTACAACACTTCCATGGTTCCGGAAGAGGAAGAAACGATCGGCAGTTGGGAATTGATGTGGAATGAGACATACAGCGGGGATATCTTGCAGTTCAACAATAGCCGGGATGCTTTTGGAACGGCATTGTACTATCTCGGATACGATGTCAATGAGGCCACGGCAGAGCAGTGGGAAGAAGCGCTGGAGCTTTTGAAAGTACAAAAAAATCTAGTGCAGGGATACGTGATGGACGAGATCTTTAACAAAATGGAGGGAGGTTCCGCCGCCATTGCTTCTTACTATGCCGGAGACTTTCTTTCCATGTACGAAAACAATGCCGATCTTGCCTTTTATTATCCCAAAGAGGGAACCAACATCTATGTAGATGCCATGTGCATTCCGAC
>CAZUYA010000060.1:5726-9318 GCA_964624685.1 uncultured Ruminococcus sp.
TTTATTATCCCAAAGAGGGAACCAACATCTATGTAGATGCCATGTGCATTCCGACCTCTTCCAAAAATCCCGATCTTGCGCATGAATACATCAATTTTATGTGCAATTTGGATATTGCGGTTGCGAATGCGGAATATACCTATTATGCTTCTCCGCTTGACACCGTCATTGCGGATGAGGGGTATATGCAGACCATGAGCGAGGTACATGAGGATGCCATGGAGATCCTTTACGGTGAACGCGCGTTGGAAAAAGAGCCGCAGGCATATTTGAATCTTTCCGAAGAATCTTTAACACGTTTGAATTTGCTTTGGGAAGAATTGAAAATGGAAAGCAGCATCGGAAAGGGCATTTATATCGGATGCGGTGTGATAGTAATCGCATTGGCTGTTTTATTGATTTCTTATTTGCTGAAAAAGCATCGTTGGTCAAAACTGTATGATTAAATGCAGTCCCCGACAGGCGAGGTATGTACCGTCGCCTGCCGGGGATCATTGTTTTGATAGATAAAAAGTGGGCAATGCCGGTCGGCATTGCCCACTTGCGGTCAATATTTTTTTGGATCGTCGGTTTCCCCCAGCATATAATCGATGCTGGTTTGATAGAATCTGGAAAGTTGGATCAAAATGAAGGTCGGAATATCGTTTTCTCCCGTTTCATATTTGGAATATCCTGTTTGCGACATCCCCAACATTTTTGCAATTTGTGTTTGATTCATATCTTTGTCTTCCCTTAAATCCCGTATTCTCGGATACACCGCTGTTTCCTCCTGTTTTCTGCTCGGATCGGTTTTATATATGGACGATCCGACTCACATGATACTAAAAAATTATATAATAATCTGAAATAGGGTATTGACATTTAACCTGAATTAGGTTATAATATCATTACGGAGTAGCATCCGACATTTTTAAGGAGGGTTTAACATGGGAACATATGTTGAACAAAATTTAAACCGAAACGAAACGCTGATCCGAAAAGCAACTTTAAGCAAAATACCCTTAATTATCAAAGGCATTTTCGCAGGCATTTTTCTGATTCTTTTGATTGCCGGAATCATTTGGGCAAATTCGATAGAATCAATTGAAGATTGGCTACAAGAAGAGGCAGAAAAACGAGCGGAAGCCACTGTATCTGAAAACTACGATGAAGACTCCGATGAAGATGACGAAGAATTGACGCCGGAAGAAGAATTGGAAAAATTATATAAAGAAGCTTTTGGTGAGATGGTTGAGAAGAAAGTTTCTTACGAGGATTATGCTTCTCTTATGATTTTGGCTTTTATTTATGTTCTTTTCACAAAAGCTCTGTGGTTCGTTGTTCTTATTTGTGCAATTCCCGTCGGTCGATTTGTTCGTGGGATTTTGACTTACCTTACAACGGAGTTGGCATTGACGGATAAGAGAATGATCGGTAAGACCGGTATTATAAAAACCGAAAGCATGGATGCATCTTTGGATAAGATTCAAACGGTTTCGGTATCCAGCGGATTGTTTGGCAAAATATTCGGTTACGGAAATGTGAAAATTTCGCTTGCATCTTTGGAATCTTTTCGGTATCAATTTGTGCTCGATGCGGATGAATACAAACGGTTGATCATGCAGCGTATCGATGATTATGAGAAAAGCAAGAATGAACAGCAGGCAAAGCAAATGGCAGATATGGTCCAACAAATGAAGAATAGCTAAAGAAAACGAACTGCGGTACATCAGTATCGCAGTTCGTTTGTATCAATATCTCATTTGAATTTGTTTTGGGGCTCTTGTGCGGATCGTGAAACCGGAAAGGAAAAACAGACGGGGGAGCAGATCTGCTCCCCCGTTTTCAACGAACGGTGACACGATTATTTTGCTTCCTCAAGTCTCCAACGTGTGTAGAGAACAGAAGGACACTTATCATTTTGATATGCCTGATAATAGGTGGTCAACAGAGTACCGTCCGGCAATTCCGTTGTGGAGGGATAACCGAGGTCTCCGTTCAAAGGTTGGTCGGAAACGGAAATGAGGTATTCCTCGGACCATGTTGCACCATTATCATAGCTCAAGCGACAGCGGGAACCGCACTTTCCGTCCTTGCAGTCGCTCATTTCGCGGTGCGTATACGCCAAAACGATGACACCGTTCTTCAGTTGCAGGAAGTGCGGAGGTGAACCGCTCAGATAGGTTCCGTTTGCGTCCTTAATGGGAGAAGGTTCTGTCCAATGGATGCCATCTTCCGACTTTGTGATCAAAACCGTCCAAGTACCGTAGATGGTGCCTTGCGTGCGAATACCGGCAATGAAGGAACCGTTTTGCAGTTGGATGCAATATCCCTCATCATACAATGTATTCTGCCCCGGGGCACTGATATCGGTGGGAAGTTTGACCTGTGCATGGTGCTCCCATGTGTGACCCGCATCGGTGCTGGTAAAGAGGTGGAAATGTCCGCCTGCCAAATTCGGGAATCCGGAAAGTTCGGGACGAACTGCCGGACCGAAGAACATGACGGTCTTTCCGTCTTGCATCAAAGAACAGCCGTGCGGTGCTTTGACGGGCATCCGTTTCGGAGCGGACCAAGTTTTTCCGTAGTCATCGGAAAGCATGATATAGGATCCGCCGAGGCGCTCGGTCTCGGACAACGTATTCCATCTGTCTTGAACCGCTTGGAATTGTTCTGCGGTAACAAGCGGTTGCCAACCGTGCCATTTTGCACCCTCATCGCCGATATAATGCTTGGTATCGTGCGTAAAGGTGGTTACGATCAGTTTCCCGTTTCCGAGGTAAAGACAACCGGAGTCGCGGTTGTCTAAAGCGGTGCAGTTGATGATTCTCGGTTCGGACCATGTTTTGCCGAGGTCGTGGCTTTCATAAAATACAACAACGGCGTAAGGATCGATATGAGAGATGCGCAGGGATGCGGTCACATATACAGTATCGCCGTCTCCGTGGCAAACGGTGGGCCATCCGTGATAGCCGAGTCGAATGGTGGTGTCCCCGTAAACCGTACGCTCTACTTCGTTTCCGTTACACAAACGGGAAACGATCTGGTTTTGCGCCTCAATTACGGGAATCAATTTTTTTTGAGACATGTAGGGTTCCTCCTTCAAGCGGTAAGACCGTCATTTCGGTACCGTAGTTTCGGGCAATGAAAGTTTCACTTTCTTGCTTGTGTCATTTTACCATACAAAACAGGATCTGTCAAGCAAAATAGGGAAATTTTTAACAATTATTTTTACAAAGGTTCTACGTTCCCCAAAAGCAAAGAGCAAGGTTAAAAAAGCGGCACATGCGGTGGAAGCACCTTGCATTTTTTTCAACGATCCGAAGAATCGGCACGCTCTTTCGGAGCAGTTACGGAGGGCGGAGTCGGAATTTTTTTAGCACTGATGTCGGCTTTTGAAGTGCAAAAAAACAGAGCACCAAATGCGTACATTTGATGCTCTGTTTTGGTGGGAGATGGTGGATTCGGACCACCGAAGTCGAAAGACAACAGATTTACAGTCTGCCCCCTTTGGCCGCTCGGGAAATCTCCCATAAAAAGTCCACGGTGGTGGACTTGGTGGAGCTGGTGATCGGAGTCGAACCAACAACCTGCTGATTACAAATCAGCTGCT
>CAZUYA010000061.1:0-8968 GCA_964624685.1 uncultured Ruminococcus sp.
CACCAAAAACGCTTATTTTTACGCTATTAAAAGTGTTTTTCATTGCTCCTAAGGGTTAGTTATGGGTTCGATTCCCGTTGGGGGTGCCAAAAAAGCGGTCTATCATGGATATTGTAGACCGCTTTTGTAAAAAAGGTCATTCGATACAAATATCATCGAAACGGAGTCGTTATGTCAACCAATCTATCCAAGGAAAAACGTGAGCAACTGATTGAACAGCTCAAAGCCATCAAAACTTACATCGCAACCGTGCCGCAGGATGAGCATACGGCACAGCTTTTGCAATACGTTGCAGACATCGAGCGAGATATCAAGGGGAAGAAATACGGACTGGTTTTTGAAGAGCATCGAGAAGCCATCGACGAGATTTTGGAAACGCACGTTCCCGTTTTGACGGAAGACAAGAACTTGTTGATCGACAACGGCGGGCAGATGAATTTCATCCTTGAAGGCGACAATTTGGCAAGCTTGAAACTGTTGGAGAAAACACACCGAGGAAAAATCGACGTTATCTACATTGATCCGCCGTATAATACGGGAAAAGAATTTGTTTACAATGATGATATTGTAGATTCTGTTGATTTGTTCAAGCATAGCAAATGGTTGTCTTTTATGAATACACGATTGAAAATTGCTCGCAATATATTAAGTGACAAGGGGGTAATTTTTTTATCAATAGATGACAATGAACATTCTCAATTAAAACTTTTAGCCGATAGTATTTTTTCGGAAAATAATTTTGTGGCAGATTTTTGCGTCATTAGAGCAGAAGGCGGTGGATTGGCAAAACAAGTCATCAAGGGACACGATTATTGTCTTGTATATGCAAAAAACATATCGTTATTTACTCCGCTGGCAAAACAAAAAGATGTACGCGGTAAAATCGTTGAACATAAAGGCAAAAAATATTGGATTCAAGAAGATTGGTTGCGCAAGGAGTTTGGAAAATACGGAAATTGTCACTATGAAGAATTGCTGCAATATAAAGGACAGGCATTCAAGGAAGAAATTGATAAAGGAATAGAACAAGGAGAATATGTTTTAATTCCAAAAAGCAATGGAATGCATATCATTGGCAAATTGAGATTGTTGGAAACAGACAGCTCAAAATTTTATTCCATTCTGAAGCATTTGAACAAAAACGGTGTGAATGAATTAAAAGAACTGGAAATCAATTTTGATTATCCGAAACCTATTTCCTTGATTGAAGAATTGGTCGGCGGTGCAACATTTTTTAATAAGAATGCTACCGTTCTCGATTTTTTCGCCGGCAGCGGAACGACGGGACACGCGGTGATGAAATTGAATGCCGAAGACGGCGGGAATCGAAAATTTATTCTTTGCACGAATAACGAGAACAATATCTGCCGTGATGTAACCTATGAACGCATCAAACGTGTGATGGAAAAAGAAGATTATAAAGCAAGTTTGAAATATTACAAAGTAGACTACTTGCCCACCACGGACAAATTCTATTACGAATATGCCGACGACCTGCTGTTGCATATCAAAGAGTTGGTTGAGTTGGAAGATGAAGACTGGGAAACCTTTGTTTGCACGATGAATTTGGATGAGGATGAAATGGTTCGCTTTCTATCCGGTGAAACACATACTTGTCCATATTATAGATATTATGACGAATATAAAAGCGTGCAAAAACAAATATAAACGCTCTTGAAACTTTTTTCTCCATACGCATTGACATTTTCAGACAATCGTGTTATACTATTATTGTTTGAAAAAAATACAATTTCATAAATCAATCAAAAGATAGAGGCGCGAAAACGATGAGTCGTGTGAATCATGATTCCGGGAAAAGGAAACACACAAAAGGCGTTTTTGCCGAAGCAAGCCGATTTTTCCCGTCGGCTTTTAGCTGGGGAATGCGGAAATACCGTATTCACTGTCACAATCGTGGAGAACTATCAATGATGTAAAATGCTTTTGTTGCATCAATTGGCGGAATCCAGCGATTTACGCCTTTTTCTTTTTCAAAAAAACGGAATTGTATAAAAAAGGAGGGAACGAAACAAATGTCTAAAACACAAAAAATGATGCTTGTAATCGCTTTTGTCTGTATCCTCGCATTGATGGTAACAGCCTTTTTGACCGGTGGAGCTATGCGTGAGGTCCGTTGCATAGAATGCCAAGGGACAGGTTTTGTGGATGGCGTTGCATGCGAAACCTGCTCCGGTGATGAAACGCCCGGGATGGTACGCGGAAATTGGTGGGCAATGTTACCGCCCGTAATTGCCATCGGATTGGCACTGATTACAAAAGAGGTTTACAGCTCTTTGTTTGTCGGAATTTTGTCAGGTGCACTTTTATATACCAATTTTAAGCCGATCGAATCGGTAGACGTGCTTTTAAGCGAAGGATTGATTTCCTCTGTTTCAGGAACCGCCGGAATTTTTATATTCCTTATTGAGCTGGGCATCATCGTTGCATTGGTCAATCGTGCAGGAGGTTCTGCTGCGTTTGGAAGATGGGCGCAGATCCACATCAAAACACGCGTCGGTGCGATGCTTGCAACCTTTTTGCTTGGGGTTTTGATTTTTATCGACGACTACTTTAACTGCTTGACCGTTGGTTCCGTTATGCGACCGGTAACGGATTCACATCAGATCTCGCGTGCAAAATTGGCATATCTGATTGACGCAACAGCGGCTCCGGTTTGTATGATCGCTCCTATCTCCAGTTGGGCGGCGGCTGTGTCGCAATATGCTGAAGACGGCAAAGGATTGGAATTGTTTATTTCTGCCATTCCGTTTAATTTTTATTCGCTTCTGACCTTTGTCTTTATTATAGGTCTTGCATTTTTAGGCTTTGACTACGGTTCCATGCGCGTTCAGGAATGGACTGCACAAAACAATCCTGCATTGAAAGCAGAGGGAAGGGAAACTGTTGCAGAGCAAAGCACCGATTCCGCGAACGGTAGCTTGTTGGATTTGATCTTACCGATCCTCGTATTGATTGTAACGTGTATCCTTTCCTTGATCTACATCGGCACATTGAACGGTGGAACGGATTTTGTGGATGCTTTCGGACAAACGGACGCCACAGTCGGACTTCCGTGGGGCGGACTCATTGCTTTGGTCGTAATCATGATTTATTTTGCGATCCGCGGTTCTATGAACCTGAAAGAAATCATGGAATGCGTCCCCTCCGGTTTCATCGCCATGGTTCCCGCAATTTTGATCTTAACTTTTGCGACTGCGTTAAAGAATATGACTTCTCTTTTGGGGGCAAAGTATTTTGTTGCCGATTTAATGAACAGTGCGGCAGCCGGCTTAAACAACTTTTTACCGGCGATTATCTTTTTGGTAGCATGTCTTTTGGCATTTTCTACAGGAACATCGTGGGGAACGTTCGGCATTTTGATTCCGATCGTAACGTATATGTTCGATCCGTCCGATTCGATTTTAATCATCAGCATTTCGGCATGTCTTGCGGGTGCTGTTTGCGGCGATCATTGTTCGCCGATTTCGGATACAACGATCATGTCTTCGGCAGGTGCAGAATGCGATCACCTTGTTCATGTTTCAACCCAAATGCCATATGCGCTCACCGTTGCCGGGATCTCGTTTGTCATGTTCATTCTTGCCGGTTTTATACGGAATGCTTGGATTTGTTTGCCAATCGGGATTGTCTTGACAATTTTCACACTTTTTGTCATTCGTTTTGTAGTGCGAAAGAAAGATAAACCGGAACCGTCCGATATTTGAACGATATGGGACTGTAAATCAAATCTATTGATTTTGAGGGCGGAAGAAATGTCTAATGACATTTCTTCCGCCTTTCTGTGCTTTTTTGTAAAAGTCGGTTGCAATATCAAGGAATTTGTGGTATAATAGCAATGATTTTTGTTCGATTTTGATTTGAGTTGGAGGTCACTCTCGTGCTGTTTACCAGTCTTGAATTTTTATTTGCATTTTTTCCGATTGTATTCGGTGTCAATTTTTTATTACCGGAAAAGGCAAGAAACTATTGGTTGCTTTTTGCAAGTTTGTTTTTTTACGCTTGGGGAGAGCCTTCGTTTTTGATCGTCATGCTTGGCTCCATCTTGTTTAACTACCTGATGGCATTGCGGATTGCCGAAGCGAACGGTCAAGAACGGATCCGTAAATTTTTTTTGATATTCGCCATCATCGGCAACGTCGGGTTGCTCTTTGTTTATAAATATATGAATTTTGTAACTGCGACACTTCATTCGGCATTTCCGGTGACGGAAGGCTGGTTTGATGTAACGGAATTTGTTCTTCCAATCGGAATTTCGTTTTTCACATTTCAAGCCATGAGTTACGTAATAGACGTTTATCGCGGGGTCCCCGTGCAAAAAAATCTTGCTTATCTTGCATTGTATATTTCGTTATTTCCGCAGTTGATAGCCGGTCCGATCGTTCGATATACCACGGTTGCCGATGAAATTGTTTCCAGGCAGGTCACCGGAGATCGGTTTTGCAAAGGATTGTTACGCTTTGTCAAAGGGTTCAATAAAAAAGTTCTTCTTGCCAATTTATTGGCACAGGTAGCTGATGCCGCTTTCGGTGCCGAAGAATTGAGCGTCGCTTTTGCTTGGCTCGGTGCCGTGTGCTACGCATTGCAGATTTTGTTCGATTTCGGAGGATATTCCGAAATGGCGATCGGTCTCGGCTTGATGTTAGGATTTACGTTTTTGGAAAATTTCGATTATCCCTACATTTCCAAAACCATTACCGAGTTTTGGCGACGTTGGCATATTTCTTTGGGATCTTGGTTTCGAGATTATATCTATTTTCCGTTGGGAGGATCACGTGTCAAGTCAAAGTGGCGGTTGATCTTGAATCTTTCCGTTGTATGGCTTGCCACCGGAATTTGGCACGGTGCCAGTTGGAGTTTTATTTTGTGGGGTGTGCTGTACGGTGTCATCATCATTGTTGAGAAACTGTTATCCATTCCGCAAAAAGTGACAGAACAACCGATCTTACGTGGATTTTATCAAATCTTTTCCATGTTGATGGTGTTATTCGGTTGGGTTCTGTTCCGTGCAAACAACCTTTTTGATGCATGGCAGTATTTGAAGGCAATGTTCGGTTTCGGTGCTTCTTCCTTGGTAGATGTTCAGGCAAAATTCTATTTTACAGAATTTTTTGTCATTTTGACAGTCGGTATTTTGTGTTCCACACCACTGTTTCGCATTTTGAAAGATCGGATTTCCGCCAAGTGGAATCATGGAGCGAGTTTTTGCCGCGGAAGCGGATATTGTATCCAGATCATCTTGTTTTTGATCAGCGTCTCCTTTATCATTATGGATGCGCATAATCCGTTTATTTATTTCAATTTTTAATCGTTGTGAGGAACAATCTGTATGGAAAAAGAAAAGCATATCGGATCACGGATTTTTGCCGTGGTCATTACAGTCTTTTTGGTGCTGGGAGCCATTTTGAATGTCGGATTATTAAAAAAGCCGATTGAACGTTTGAAAAATCAAGAAATCAATTTTTCCGAATGGATGGGGGAAGTGCGGTCTGCCTATGTTTCGGATTTTTTCGGAAAAGAACAGTTTATCAATTTGAACGGATTGTTTGCAAAATGGACGGGGCGAACCGTGTATAATGAGGTTTCCGTTTTGAAAAACGGGATGTTGGATTATGAAACCTTAAAAGAAATCGATATGACGTCTTTTGCCAACGGTGTCGGTGCTTTTGATACCTTTTTAAGCGAACACAACATCTCTTTCGTTTATGTGCAAGCACCGAATAAATCCGATTTGGATGATACCTTGATTCGCGACGGAGTACAAAATTTCGGAAATCAAAACGCAAATGCTTTACTCGATTTGTTGGAGGAAAAACAGGTGGAGACTCTGGATTTGCGTCCGTTTATCAGTGCTACACCGGAAATGGTTGAACAGTACTTTTATCGTACCGATCATCATTGGAATACAGACGGTGCCTTTCGTGCATTCGGTGAAATTTTACAATGTTTGAGTGAAACCTTTCCGGAGGAGAAATTGGATCTTTCCTTATCCGACGCAAACAATTGGACCACGGAACGGTACGAAGACTGGTTTCTCGGAAGCCGCGGAAAACGTGTCGGGATCTATTTCGGCGGCGTGGATGATTTGACCGTCTATACACCGAAATTTGAAACGGACATGTCGCTTTATATTCCGAAGTACCGCGCTTATTACAGCGGAACTTTTGAAGATGCATTGATTCGGGACGAATATTTGGATGAGCCGAACTATTTTGACGAAAATCCCTACTGTGTTTATATCGGCGGAGATTATCCTCTGGTGCATCATGTCAATAATTTGGCAAAAAACGATCTGAAAGTGCTGTTGATCAAGGATAGTTTTTCTTTACCCGTACAATCCTTTTTATCAACAGCGGTCAAAGAGTTGGACGTTCTCGATCCACGCTACTATACGGAATCGACCGTTGCCGAGTACGTGGCTGCCGCACAACCGGATATTGTCATTATGATGACCAATCCTTCTATGTTTTCTTCTTCCAAATACTACAATTTCGGCATTTCGCAAGGGGAGGAGCATTTTCTCCAAACGGAACAAACAACCGTTGCTTCTTACGAAACATTTGAAATCATTGCGGCGGAGAATAAAAACTATCAGAATCGTTCTGTTGCAAAAGGATTGTCTTTCAATACAAAATACACGTTAAAATTTGATTCTGTCGATTTTCTGAAGGGAGACACGCAGGTTGTCACCGTTGCGTTATACAATGCAACGGAAGATCGTGTGTTGAATACGATGGTATTTGATACGACACGTGCCGCATCCGATCAATCCTTTGAATGGACGTTCGTAACACCGCAAAGCGGAAGCGGTGACCTGCGGTTGTTGGTCTATTGCGGCAGACACGGACAAACGGCAGAGAACAGAGTCATTTATCACAATCTATCGTTGTATCAATATCAAAAAAAGTAGAATGAATACACAAAAAGCATACACCCTTTGTTTCAAAGAGTGCATGCTTTTTTGTGTATGAAAGAAATGTTTACAAGGAATACACACGGCACCGGAACACGTAGGAGCCCGATTATTAAAAGACTTCGTTCAAAATCCGCCAACTGTCCGAATGAATATCATCGCTGTAATGGTCGGTACAAATGCAGAGTTCTTCGCTTTGCCGGTCATAACGAACAAATCCGCCTTTGAGGTCGTGCTTTTCAAGATATTTTTTCAAAATGTCAAATTTTTTCGGAGAGAAAATATCAATATCTTCACTTTCGCCTGCTTTATCAAATCCGCCTTTGGTTTCGATGATCCAAGTTTCGCCGTTGACAGACACGATATAGTCGGGGTAGAAGAGCTTTTGGCGGTTGGAATTATCCGGATAAACGATAGAAAAATACTCGTCGCCTTTATCGCCGTTTTTGTAGAACCAATCAACTGCTGAACTTTTTTCGCAAAATTTTTCAAATTTCTTTTCCGATGATGAACGCGGTTCTGCCGACATCAAATAGCCATCGTACACATTCTTTACACTTTCGTTTTGTCTCTTGCTTTGCAAGTCATATGTAAAAAACGTCGTATGCGGAATGGTAAACGACTTTTCGGAAATCCGATCGATTGACAAAGAAAGTTGAGCCAGTTGTGCCGCCATCGCTTCACGGAAGACATGGCGTAATGTGTCCGTGTTATTGATAATAAAAGCATATAATTCTTTCGTTGAAAGGGAAAGAATTTTTTCCGAATAAAAATATTTTTCGCCGAACAGCTTTCCGATAATTTTGTTCATATAAGCGTATTTCATACCGATTTCAAGACCGATCTTGCCAACGCGGTTATGATATTCACGTCCGTGCAGGTGTGTGTTGATCGGTGCTTTGATCTGTACGGCGTTCAATCTTTCTGTTTCAGAGAGTTGATCAAGTACGACCACGTTGCCGGAAAGTGTGTATCGAACAAGGTCATCGGAGAAGAGGAAGCCATGACTTTCCAGCCGAATTTTGTTCTGCTTTTTGTCGCCCGTCAAGGAAAACTCGCGCTTTAAGTATTGTGTGATCGAAGTCATGGCATAGCGTGGATTCCGCAAATCGGTCACCATGGTACGTTGTTCTTTGGTAAGCGTGAAAGTTTTGTGTTCGTTCTTCAAAAACAGCGTTTTGGCTTCCAAAGCAGATTTGCCTAAACTTGCTTTTACACCTTGCGTAAACTTGCCGTCAAAGGTGTAAAGGTAGCAACTGTCCAAAACATCATTGTCGTAGTGCTTTGCTTCCGGCATGCGGCGAATCCGACCGATCGTCTGAACTTCAAATGTTTCGTCCATATTCTCACGGAGTTTGACGAGAATATAGGCACGTGGGCAATCCCACCCGGTCGCAACGGCTTGCTTCATAATCACGGCAACGCTTTCCGCATGGTTATCCGAAATGCCGTCAACATTCTCATGCCTGTTGGAAAGCCAGATTGCCAGCGTTTTGCCTTCCGTCGTAACGCCATGACTTTCAAACCACTGTTCCACCGTTTCGCAAAGACTATCGGAATTGTTCGGTAACTGCACCACGATCAAAGGATTGATATCCAGCTTGCGCTGTAAGAACAGGGAACGCAATTCCTGTTGCTTTGCAAGTGCCTTTTCCAAAAGATAATGCGTTTGATTTTCCGTTTCGATCACTTGCGGAAAATTTTCATTGATGACCAGCAACTTTTTGATCAATCCTTCGGCGATGACGTCTTCCTCGGAAATTTCAATCAGCTTGGCGTGCTTATCCATCACAGGAGTTGCCGAACAGCGAATAATTTTATCCGTTCTGAACAGTTGCACGATAGCATCTGCTTTTTCGGTAAAGTTTTGATGGCTTTCGTCGATAATGATTTTGAAAGACAAGCACTCGTTAAACGCTTTTTCTATCCATTCAAGAAAGTTTGTCCGTTCGCTGTCCTTTAGGGCATTGTTGCCTTTTTTGGTGAGCTTTTCCCAGTTGATAAAACAACAATCGTTCTCGGCAAAGCCGTCCGTCA
>CAZUYA010000062.1:0-8510 GCA_964624685.1 uncultured Ruminococcus sp.
CCACGGTTCTGGAAGCCGCAAAAGCAGCGCATATTAACATTCCGACGCTCTGCTATCTGAAGGACATCAACGAGATCGGCGCATGCCGACTCTGTTTGGTAGAAGTTGCCGAAATGCGCGGACCGGCACTTGGTCCGTGGCGTATGGTAACAGCTTGTGTTTATCCCTGTACCGACGGGATGGAAATCAAGACAAATACTCCGAAAATTGCGGCATCCCGCAAAATGAATTTGGAGTTGTTGCTCTCCAATCACGATAAAAAATGTTTGTCCTGTGTACGTTCCACCAACTGTGAGTTACAAACCCTGTGCCGTGAGTACGGTGTGGAATTTTCGCGCTTTGAAGGCGAAAGCAATCACTACGAGATCGACGATCGGACGCCGATCATTCGGGACAACAACAAATGTATTTTGTGCCGCCGTTGCGTGGCAACCTGTGCAAAAGTTCAGGGAATCGGTGTAATCGGTGCCAACAATCGCGGATTTGATACTTATATCGGTTCGGCTTTTGAGCAACCGTTGGAGGCAACTTCTTGCATCAATTGCGGTCAATGTATCGTTGCTTGTCCGGTAGGCGCACTGTATGAAAGAGACGATACCGACGGTGTATTTGCGGCACTTGCCGATCCGACCAAGCATACCGTCATTTGTGCCGCACCTTCCGTTCGCGCACAATTGGGCGAATGCTTTGATTATGAACCCGGAACCGATGTAGAAGGAAAGATGGTTGCCGCACTCAAAGCATTGGGCTTTGAAGGCGTTTATGATATGAATCTGACCGCCGATTTGACCATTGTGGAAGAAGCAACCGAGTTGATCGGCCGGATTCAAAACCATGGAACGTTGCCGATGATTACCTCTTGCTCGCCCGGCTGGATCAAGTACTGTGAGCATTATTTCCCCGAATTTACAGAAAATCTTTCTACTTGCAAGTCTCCGCAACAGATGTTCGGTGCAGTGGTCAAAACCTATTATGCACAAAAAATGGGTTGGGATCCCAAGGATATTGTCATGGTTTCGGCAATTCCTTGTACCGCGAAGAAATTTGAAGTCGGTCGTCCGGATCAAAGTGCGGCGGGAGTTCCCGATGTTGACTATGCGATCACCACACGTGAAGTCGGTCGCATGATCAAAAAGGCGGGCATCAATTTCCGCGCATTGGAAGATGAAAAATTTGACGATCCGTTTGCAATCGGATCCGGTGCAGGTGCCATTTTCGGTGCAACCGGAGGTGTTATGGAAGCTGCTCTTCGCTATGCCGCTGAAATCATCTTGGGCAAAAAATTGGAGAAAGTGGACTTTACCGAAGTACGCGGTACGGAAGGTATTAAAACCGCTTCCTATCAGTTGGGAGATTTGACCGTAAACGTTGCCGTTGCTTCCGGTACGGGTATGGCGAAAAAGTTGCTCAATATGGTGAAAAACGGAGAACTGGATGTCCAGTTTATCGAGATCATGGGATGTCCCGGCGGATGCGTCAACGGAGGCGGTCAACCGATTCAGCCGGCAAGTGTTCGCATGAATATGGATCTGAAAGCGGTTCGCGCGGCTGTCCTTTACAAGGATGATGCAAACGATTCTTTGCGTAAATCGCAAGATAATCTTGCCGTAAAAGTATTGTACGATGAATTTTTCGGTGAGCCGAACAGCCATAAGGCACATGAGATTTTGCATACAAGTTATATCAAACGTGGCTTATAATCGTACATTTTTTGGATGAAAAGAAATCGGATGGGAAGCTTTGGATTCAAAGTTTCTCCTCCGATTGCAAAGGATAACAAAATACGGAGGAAATCTCGAATGGATTTTACCAATCTCAAAAATTTTATGGATCATTTGACGCAATGGAGAATTCCCGGAAATTCCATAACTGTTTATAAAAATAATAAAGTTGTTTATATGTATCAATCCGGTTATTCCAATCTTGAAAAGCACATTCCAATGGCAGGAGGAGAATTGTTCTATATTTATTCCTGTTCCAAACCGTTGACCGTAACAGCTGCATTACAGCTTTATGAGAAAGGTTCTTTTTTGTTGGATGATCCGCTCTATGAGTTGATTCCGGAATTTCGCCATGTTTCGGTTGTTGAAGGCGAGCGTCTTGTTCCCGCCAAAACTCCGATTACCATGCGCCATCTGTTTACTATGACAGCAGGGCTGGATTATGATCTCAACGCCGAATGGAAATCGATTGCAAAACAGAAGACCAATGGAAAAATGAATACCGTGGAGACGATCCGTTGTCTTGCCGAAAAACCGTTGCTTTTCCATCCGGGAGAACAATGGAATTACAGCCTCTGTCATGATGTGCTTGCAGCGGTGGTTGAAGTGATTTCCGGACAGAAATTTCGCGATTACGTTCAAAAAAATATTTTTGATGTTCTGGATATGAAAACCGCACGGTATCACGCTGATGCGCAAACACAGTCGCAAATGGCTGAACAGTATCGTTATCTGTCCGCTGAGGATACAAGTGATTTGGTACAATTACAAATGCAAAATCCGATCAATGAAAAAGATCCCGGCAGAGTGATCAATGTAGGGAAAAACAATTCCTTAATTTTCGGTGAAGAATACGACAGCGGAGGTGCCGGTATCATAACTTCTGTAGAGGATTATGCAAAGTTTGCAAATGCCATGGCAAACGGAGGAGTCGGTGCAACCGGAGAAAAAATTTTGAGTAGCGGAACCATTGATTTGCTCCGAACGGATCAAATAAAAGGATTAAACTGTGATTTCAAAAAGTTCTGTTTTACCGGACATGGGTACGGACTGGGTGTGAAAACCATGAACGACCGCGCACAAAGCGGATCAAACGGCTCAATCGGAGAGTTTGGTTGGGGCGGTGCGGCAGGCGCAACGATTCATATGGATCCGCAACAAAATTTAGCATACTTTTATGCACATCATATGCTCAATCCGCAGGAAAGCTATTATCAACCACGCTTACGCAATGTTATTTATTCTTGTTTGTAAGTATCAGAAAAGGCATGACCTTGACCGATTTTGAACGGTCGGGAACATGCCTTTTTGAATTTATTTGAATTATTTTTTCTTACCGCGGCGATTTTTTTCGGTGGTTGATGATTGCAAGAGCGTGTTTTGCATTTCTACCTTGTCGCTAAAATACTTATCCCATCGGTGATGACGGCGACGGGAAAGGATCGTTTCAACAATCAACCATGCTGAAACGGAAAGTAAAAAAAAGACAAACCCGGCTCGCACCGAACGATGTTCCGTCCAGTTTTGAATCACCTTTAGGCTACTGATAATCGTACTGCGCTCTGCACTTCCGACCGTATAGAGGTTCAGTGTTTTCAATATTTGACCGTTATATACGATTGCCACATATCCGACAAAAGTTCCGTCGGCAACCGGTGCTTCCAAGGAGGCAGAAGTTAAGCGAATACTGAAGGTGACATCTTTTCCAACTTCCGCACCGCGCGGAAGGTAAGCCGAATACGATTCGGCGGTGCGAACGGCAAGCTCCGTTGTCATATCGGAAACGGTAATCGGCAGATTGCAAATTTCCGTATCCGGGGAGATCACTTCCACATAAGAATAGGTGGCATAAACCCAATCAATCAGGCGATTGGTAATTTTGTAACCGTATTCCGTCCCGGAGATTTCCTGTCCGCCCAACACAATACAAAGATAAGTCTCATTTCCGTGTTTTGCGATCGTCACAACACAATTGCCGTCCGCCGAAGTGCTTCCCGCACTCATTCCGTTGCAATACGCATTATAATATTTTGTCACCGTACCGCCTTGTGTAGAAATCAAAGCATTTCGGTTATAAATCGTTTTTGATATTTTTTCGGAGGAAATATAAAAAGATTCCGTGTTGCACAGTTCCATGTACAGTGTGTTTAGATATGCTTCCAAAGCGATTGTTGCCAGATCGGAAGCTGTTGTGTAAGAGCCGGTTTGAATACCGGTTACATCTGTAAATCCGGTTTGTGATGCTCCCAAAGTTTGCGCGCGGGTATTCATTTCTTGCAAAAACGATTCTACCGATCCGTTTGTATATGCACATAAAAGATAGAACGCATCGTTGTAACCGCCGCAAACCGCCGCAAATAACAACTGCCGCACCGTCAAAACATCGTCTGCCTCGATTTTCAAAGAATATCCGGATGATGTTGGAACCGATTGCAGCAGTTCCGTTGTGATTGTGACAGATTCACTCTGCCGTTCTGCAAGTTTTTCGCACAACAACAATCCTGCCATGATTTTAACGGTCGAACCGGCTCCCACGTGCGCGGATTCGTTTTTTGAGCAAACAGGGGTATTTCTTTCTATATGATAAAGGAGTACGGCGTTTGCTTCCGTCATGGAAGGAAGTGCGGAAGCAGTTTCGGCACTTGCCAACACAGGAAAAAAGTTCATACAGCATGTAAGGAAGCAAAGGCAAAACAAAAAAATACCTTTTGATACTTTGTTTTTTGCCATGATGTTCCTCCCGTTTTCCGATTTGTGATTTCGTTGATTCAATATTTTGCACATTCCATATCGTGCAGGATCTGTGCGCGCAGAAGATCCTGGTTTTCAAATTTTTGTTCCGGACGAAGATATTTCAAAAATGAGGTTGTCACAACCTGATCGTATATTTCTCCGGAAAAGTCAAACAAAAATGTTTCACAGTTGACGGGATGATCGATATCCACGGTTGGATGAACGCCGATGTTGGAAATTCCACGGTAGATTTTTCCATCGATCAGGCATTCTGTCACATAGACGCCGTGTGCGGGAATCAATAACCGCTCCGGAAAATTTTGATTGATCGTCGGGATTCCCAATCGGCGTCCCAATTTTTTTCCGTGCAGAACAGGGGAGGAGAATCCGTATGGAATTGTTAACAATCTGTTCGCTTCTTCAATCTCGGCATTGGCAAGCAAGGTGCGGATCCGTGTTGAGCTGACAGTCTCGTTGTGAAAACGAATTTTCGGTTGAATGATTGTCACACCGTTCAAAAGATCCGACAATGTTTCGGCGGTACCTTTTGCATTTTTTCCAAAACGATAGTTGAAGCCGCAGACAGCCGCCACACATCCGCAACGGGACATGAGAATATCGAAAACAAAATCTTGTGGGGTGAGGTTTTTGATGGAAGGAAAATCGGCAAGAATCGTAAAATCCAATCCCGCATCACGGAACCGTTTTATCTTTTGCTCGTTGGTGCAGAGATGTTCCGGTGGGACGGATTGCAATTCATCCGACGAAAGTGTTTGAAAAGAAAAAACGCCGCACAAGGCTTCCGGAAATTGTTCATCCCGCAGACGTATCCCACGTTGTAATAATGCACGGTGTGCCAAATGAACACCGTCAAAATTTCCGAGACAGAGAACGGTAGATACAGGCATTTCTTTTTGCTTTGCAAAATGGATTGTTTTGGCTTTTTGCGAGAAGGGAATATAGATGAAATCAATCATGGGCATCCATAGAATCGGAAAAATTCAATTCCAAATAATTTTTTACCAATTCACGCATCAGAGTGTCGCGATCAATTTTGCGAATCAAAGCGCGTGCATTGTTACAATTGGTGATATAGGTGGGATCTTCAGATAGCAAATAACCGACAATTTGACCGATAGGATCATATCCTTTGTCAATTAAACTGTCATACACCTCGCGCAAAATTCTTTTTGCATCGGTATCGGATTCTTGCTCCGATAATGGGATCAACGGATCGTCGTACTGCATGAGAAAATTTTCCTCCTTTTGGTATCATGTGGTCAATTGCCGAACATCGAAAATCTTATAATCATATTATATATGATAAAAGTATCTTTTTCAAGTCTTTTTTTCAAATTTTTCAAGCTTTTGCGCTATATTTCCTGTAGATTCGGATTTAAGGGTACATACTCCATTGTTTATTTATCGCACGGTGAATCAAAATCCTGTTTTTTGCTTTTGTTACAGCCATATGCAAAACAGGAGAGCTCCAACCATAAGATCGGAGTCTCCTGTTTTGCAGAACTCGGGGATGTTGAACCCCTTTTCGTGGAATCGTCAATCGGAATGTCGTTTGAAGTTATTCTTTGGTATAAACGATCTTTCCGTCTTCCGCTTTGGCAAGAATGGTGTCACCGGCGGCAATTTTTCCTTCCAACATTGCTGTCGAGAACGTATCTTCCACCATACGGACAACCGCACGGCGCAAAGGACGCGCGCCGTAGACGGGATCAAACCCTTCCTTTGCCAGCAGTGCCGACACTTCCGGGGTAAATCGGATAGAGATTCCAATATCATGAATGCGCTTGACAACATCCTCCAACATCAAGGAAGCAATCCGTTCGATATTTTCCTGCGTCAAACTGTTGAAGATAATAATATCGTCGATTCGATTCAAAAATTCCGGACGGAACGTGCTTTTCAGTGCGTTCATCATGCGTGCTTTCTTTTCGGTTTCATCATTTTGATTGATGTTTGCGGTAAATCCAAGCGTTTTTTGACCTCCCATTTCGGTTGCGCCGACATTGGAGGTTAAGATGATGACCGTGTTTCTGAAATCGACATGTCTTCCTTGTGAGTCTGTTAAGATACCATCCTCCAAAACTTGAAGCAAGATATTGAATACATCCGGATGTGCTTTTTCAATTTCATCGAACAGCACCACGGAATACGGTTTGCGACGGATCTTTTCCGTCAACTGTCCGCCGTCTTCAAATCCGACATATCCGGGAGGAGAGCCGATCAATTTGGAAACACTGTGTTTTTCCATATATTCGGACATATCCAAACGGATCATGGCAGAGCTGTCTCCGAACATGATTTGTGCCAAAGCTTTTGACAATTCCGTTTTACCGATGCCGGTCGGTCCCATGAAGATAAAAGAGCCAACCGGGCGGCGCGGATCTTTCAAGCCCATTCTTCCGCGTCGAATAGCTTTTGCGACCGCTTCTACTGCCGCGTCCTGTCCGATGACACGTTGCTTTAAGAAATCTTCCAAATGGAGTAATTTTTCGCTTTCTTCTTCCAGCAATCGGTTGACGGGGATTCCAGTCCACTGAGTGACCACATCGGCAATATCGGTATCACGGACGATCAGATCATGGTCTTTCTTTGTATTCTTCCAGGCTTCCTTTTTTTGCTCATAGTCCTGTTTTAAGAATTGTTCTTCGTCACGCAATTTGGCTGCCTGTTCAAAATTTTGCGCTGCGATCGCTTCTTCTTTTTCTTTTGAGATTGTTTTGATTCGTTCTTCGGCTTCTTTCAGATCCGGCGGGGAAGTGTGTGCGCTGATCCGCAAGCGAGAAGCAGCTTCATCGATCAGGTCAATGGCTTTATCCGGAAGGAATCTGTCGGCAATATAACGGACAGACAGATTGACAGCCGCTTCCAATGCTTCATCCGAAATTTTTAATTTATGATGAGCTTCATATTTGTCACGCAAGCCACGCAGGATCAATAATGCTTCTTCTTTTGTCGGCTCACCGACCAAAACGGATTGAAAACGACGTTCCAATGCGGCATCCTTTTCGATATGCTTCCGATATTCATTGATGGTCGTTGCACCGATTACTTGCATTTCTCCTCTGGCAAGAGCCGGTTTGATGATATTGGCGGCATCCACCGCACCTTCGGCGGCACCGGCACCGATAATCGTGTGAATCTCATCAATAAACAGGATGATATCGGGATGGTTGCGAACTTCCTCCATGACGTTTTTGAACCGTTCCTCAAATTCACCGCGATACTTGGCACCTGCGATCATCGCCGCAATATCCAGCGTAACGATCGTTTTTTTAGACAGATTTTCCGGAACATTGCCGGCAACGATCCGTTGTGCCAATCCTTCTACGACTGCTGTTTTTCCGACACCGGGTTCACCAATCAAGCATGGATTGTTTTTGGTTCGTCTGGAAAGAATTTGAATGACACGCTCGGTTTCGGCATCCCGCCCAATGATGGGATCGATCTTTCCGGAAGATGCCATTTCATTCAAGTCTCTGGCAAAATTTTTGAGTGTCGGTGTAGTATTTAAGATGCTTTTTCCGCCGGAACCGGTTCCGCTTTTTCCGTTTTCGGTCGTACCGTGTTCCGCGTTGCCGGCAGATGAAAGAAAAGCGGAAATATCACTTTTCAAATTCGTTACGGATATGCCTAAATTTTCCAATAACTTGACGGCAACACAATCTTGCTCGTTCAAGAGAGCCGATAAAAGATGTTCGGTACCGATATAATCCTGTCCGTTTCTTTGTGCCTCGTACAGGGAATTTTGAATAATATTTTTTGTACGCGGTGTCATATCGACAGCCGAAACGGCTGAAGGGGAACCAACCCCCGCGATTTGTACAATGGCGTTACGAATTTTTTCCGTTTCCGCTCCCCGTTCGGCAAGGTAATGTGCGGCAACACCGCTTTCTTCCTTGCAAAGACCAAGAAGCAGATGTTCGGAGCCGATATATGTGTGTCCAAATTCGGAAGCACTTTGCAGGGCATAGTTGAGGACGTTTTGCGCTTTTTGTGTGAACCTGTTTTGCATATATTCATCAGATCCTTTCCTTT
>CAZUYA010000063.1:0-8036 GCA_964624685.1 uncultured Ruminococcus sp.
CGAACTCCGGCAGATACGGAAGATTCGGAAACGATTTTGAACAATCCGATCTTTGCGGTGTTATCTACGTGGGTACCTCCGCACAACTCCGTGGAGAAGTTGCCCATTTTAACCATGCGGACGACTTTCCCGTATTTTTCACCGAAAAGTGCCATGGCACCGCTTTTTTTCGCTGTTTCGATGTCGGTCTCCACGGTAGTGGTACCCAATCCGACCAAAATATGTGCATTGACTATTCTTTCAACCAGATTCAACTCTTCCGGTGTCAGTGCGGCAAAATGCGTAAAGTCAAAGCGAACATGTTTGTTATCAACATAAGAGCCTGCTTGCTCGACATGTGTTCCGAGGACTCTCCGCAGTGCCGCTTGCAGAAGATGACAAGCCGAGTGATTGCGCATAATGGCAACACGCCGCATTTGTTCGACCTCGGCACGCACCGTATCGCCGACTTTCACATCGCCGTTGACGATGGAACAAAGATGGATATAAACACCGTCCGATTTTTTGGTATCGGTTACACTGATCATGGTATCGTGATCGTAAATGGTTCCGATGTCACCGACTTGTCCGCCGCCTTCACCGTAGAAAGGTGTTTTATCCAAAATGATCGTACAACATCCTTCGTTTACGATGTCAACCGGTTGACCGTCCACGATAATGGCAATGACTTTTGCATCATTGACGGTCATGGTATCGTAGCCGATGAATTCGGTTTTCGGAAGTTCGGCAAGCAATGTTTTGGAGGAATCACTCCATCCGGAAATATTGGCACGCGCGTTTCTGGCACGCTCTTTTTGTTGACGCATCAACAGATTAAAGTCCTCTTCATTGATGCGGAGATGATGTTCTTCGGCGATTTCCCGCGTCAGGTCAATGGGAAAGCCGAAGGTATCATACAGCTTGAACACTTCCTCACCGGAAATGGTGTTTTCACCGGCGGTCAAGGTTCGGCGTACCAAATTGGTTAAGATGGAAAGTCCCGCGTCGATCGTTGCGTCAAAGCGTTCCTCTTCCATGGCGATGACTTTCAAAATATAGTCTTTCTTTTCAGCCAACTCCGGATAAGCACCTTCGGACTCTCCGATTGCAATGACACCGAGCTCCGGAAGGAAGGAGCGGCCGATCCCAAGGAGTTTTCCGTGACGGCAGGCACGGCGCAGGATGCGACGCAAGACATAGCCGCGTCCTTCGTTGGAGGGAATGACACCGTCGGAGATCATAAAGGTGGCTGAACGGATATGGTCGGTCACCACGCGGATGGAAATATCGGTGTTGGGATCTTTTCCGTACTCTTTCCCGGCAATGGTGCAAACGGTATCCAACACGCGGCGGATGGTATCGACCTCAAACATATTGTCTACCCCTTGCATGACGCATGCCAGACGTTCCAATCCCATGCCGGTATCAATGTTCTTTTGCGCCAATTCGGTGTAAGTGCCGTCCCCCATGTTATTGAACTGGGAAAAGACGTTGTTCCAAATTTCCATGAACCGATCGCAATCGCATCCGGGTTTGCAATCGGGAGAGCCGCAACCGTATTTGATGCCGCGGTCAAAATAAATTTCCGAGCAAGGACCGCAGGGACCGGTTCCGTGTTCCCAAAAATTGTCGGCTTTGCCGAGGCGAACGATGTGTGAAGGATCCACGCCGACCTTTTTAACCCAAATTTCATAGGCTTCCTCATCGTTTTCATAGATGGACGGCCACAACAGATCTTGCGGAATTTCCAAAGTTTGTGTCAAAAATTCCCAAGCCCACGGAATTGCTTCTTCCTTGAAGTAGTCGCCGAAGGAGAAGTTGCCCAACATTTCAAAAAAGGTACCGTGGCGTGCCGTATGACCGACACGTTCCAAGTCGGGGGTGCGAATACACTTTTGACAAGTGGTCACGCGATTGCGCGGAGGAATTTCTTCTCCGGTAAAGAATTTTTTCATGGGTGCCATACCGGAGTTGATGAGCAACAAGGATTTGTCGTTGATGGGAACCAGGGGATAAGACGGCAGGCGCAGATGCCCTTTGGATTCAAAGAAAGAAAGATATTTTTCACGCAGGTCATTGAGTGATGTCCATTTCATATCGGTAGATCCTTTCGGTAAAATGTACTTTATAAACCATATAGATAATAGTATATCACAATTTTGAAATGATGTCAATCGGTTGCCGCAAAAAGTACGGTCTGATTTTGTGTATTTTTGAAATTTATATCCGTATATAAGGATATTTGAGCTTTGCCGAAAAAGCAAAAATCAGAACGGTGAGGACACCGATTTTGTGAATGCGGGGGCGATGCTTTTTCTTAAAAATCCACTTCGCACCCGTCGTAAGATACATGGAAGTCGTAATTTTTTGCGGCGGCTACCAGTTCTTCATGTGTGGCATACCCGTTATGACTGAAATGATTGAGGTAAACGATGGTGTCGGCATCGCAACGTCCGGCGGTTTTCAGCATTTCATACATTTCAACATCGGTATCCAATGACATATGTCCGTTCCGATAATGTTGCAGCATTCCCGTACAATCCAGAGAGATCAGGTCAAAGCGTCGATCGTATTGGTTCAAGTATGCCACGGTTTCCGGTGGGAAAACGCCGGTATCGTTGGCGTAAAGCATCGTTTTTTCGCCTTTTTCGATGATGTAGATCACGGGGTCAGCATTGGGATCATGGTTGGCTTTAAGCGGAATGAATCGGTATCCTTCAGCCTCAAACGGGACAAAGGGAGTGATTTCATGAGTTGCAATGCGATTGGATCCTTGCATATCCGTTACAATCACTTGTTGAATTCTTTGAACCGCCGATGATGTTGCGTAAATGTGCAACGGTTCTTCCGAAATTTGATTTGCGATGCCCTCATTGCGGCACCAAAAATCTTTTTCGTTGAGATGGTCAAAATGACTGTGCGTGATGATTAAAGTGCGGATTCGTTTCAAGTCAATATTCTCATAAAGCATGTGCATATACGTATCGGGCGGAAAATCGATCAAAATGCGATCATCCAGGATCGCTTGGCTTCTTGTTTTGATCTCTTTTCCGCGTTTTTTTAACGCATTCTGACAGATTTTGCAGTTACAAAATAATGCCGGAATTCCTTCTGCAGCGGCTGTTCCCAAATACTTTAATTTCATTGCTTTTGTTTCTCCATGAACTATAAATTTTTTTGTTTGTTTTTCGGATTTCTATCCGCCGGCTGATGATTATGAATTTGTTTCATTCTTCGGTTGTTCTCGGAGGTTCTGTTGCCGGATCGGTTATCAAATGCAAGGTTGAAGGGACTGCCGCGGTCGATTGATGACATAGTGTGATCCATGTGTCCCCGACCGTATATTCCGTAAATTGTATGTTCTCTTCCTGTTCGGCAAGTACCGTGTCAACGGAACGCATAGAAGCAAGCGCCTGTCCGTGAAACTTGATCAATGCCTCTTTGCGCGTCCAAATCCGTAGGAATTGTTGGGGGGATGGTTGTGCGGTCAGCAGTTTGGATTCATTTTCCGTGAACCATCGTTGTGCTATGGCAAGACAGTTGAAAGAAGAAACGCGCGACAGATCTTCCGCATCGACTCCGACGCGCGGATGCGTGTCTTGACTGAATGCACAACAGACCAACGTGTGACTGTGGGAAAGGTTGAAATCGATTTGCGGTTGATGGCAAAAACAGGGACGTCCCATGGCATTGTAATACAATTCGCCAACGTGTCCGGAGCGGTACAGAAGCCAAAGTCCACCGAGGCTTTGCCGCACGGCTTGTTCATTGTGATGCGTTGTAAGCGTTCCGTGACGGCGTTGCCATGCGTCAAGCCAGGAGGAGGGAATCAGTGCCGGCAATTCTTCCGTCTTCGGCAATGCCGTCGTCAAAATTCCGTGCAGTTGAATCATGTGTGCCTCCTTGAGAATTTTTTCAAATCTATTATAGCAGATTTGCCATGTTTTGTAAAGTCATTTACAAAAAATGTAGCGAAAACGTTGACAAAACCGATTTTTTGCGCTATAATTTATAATAGAATTAGTTTGATTCTAATTCTGATTTTGATTTTGTAGTGTGGAGGATGAGCTATGACCAAACAACGAGAACTGATTCTGAATATTTTGAGGCAATCGGACAGGCATTTGACAGCCGATGAAATCTTTTTCCTTGCCAAATTAAAGATGCCCTCCATTGCAATGGCAACGGTGTACAACAATTTGAATGCGATGAATGAAGCGGGTGTGGTGAAGCGGTTACATATTGACGGTGTTGCCGATTGTTTTGATAAGTTGACTGATCCGCACGATCATTTACTGTGTGACCGATGCGGAAAGATCAGTGACATCAAACTTCCCGCACTGGCAGACACATTGGAAGAGCAGATCGGTGTGGAGATTGAAGATTATGAATTGACGGTGCATTATATTTGTCCGGACTGCCGCAATGCACCGCGCCGACGCTGAAAGGAGACACGATCATGACATCGGATAGCAAAATGAATTCGGAAACTTTGGAAGTGCGGCAAGAACATGTGCTGCCATTGCAAGCAACCGCCGCAGAGAGTCTTCCGCTTGCCGAAGGGCGTGAAAGAAATTACGGGATCGACCTATTGCGGATGGTTTCCATGATTTTGGTTGCCGTTTTACATGTGTTGGGGCAGGGCGGCGTATTGAGTGCCGCCGGGCGTTTGGAAGATCAGACCAATTTTGAAGTGGCGTGGTTCTTGGAGATTGCCGCTTATTGTGCGGTGAATTGTTATGCACTGATCTCCGGTTATGTCGGGATCCATGCAAAATACAAATATTCCAATATCGTCATGCTGTGGTTGCAGGTGTTTTTTTATACGGGCTTGATTACGTTGTTGTTTTCTCATTTTGAGCCGGATATGGTTGGTGAAACGCAAATTTGGAATGCGTTTTTTCCGGCAGTAAAATCTGAGTATTGGTATTTTAGCGCGTATTTCGGAATGTTTTTCTTCATTCCGCTGTTCAATTCCGCGGTTCATCATTTGTCCCAAAATCAGATGCGTGCCGTGCTGATTGCAACGTTTTTGCTGTTTTCGATCTTGCCGTCGCTGTTTCGGACGGATTTGTTGGGGACGGCACAGAGCAATGTGTTTTGGATTTCCAACGGATATAACATCATGTGGCTTTCATCTTTGTATTTGCTCGGCGCATATCTTTCCAAATACAAGAGTTTTTCCAAAATTCCGTCGCTTGTCTTGCTTTTGTTGTATCTGTTGAGTGTTTATGTTACTTGGATACTCAAATTCCATACCGAACACGGTGCAGTTGCGGTTCATTATACATCACCGACCATTTTGTTGTCCGGTATGATGTTGGTGTTGCTGTTTTCACGATTGCGTTTTCGTTCGCACTCGGTGCAAACGTGTATTCGGATTCTTTCACCGGCAGCATTCGGTGTTTATTTGATCCATACACACCCCCTCATTTGGAAAAAATATATGTTGCGTCGGTATGTCGCATTTTCGGCTTTTGAGCCATGGCGCATGGTGTTTGCGGTGTTTTGTGCGGCGTGCTGTATCTATGCGGTTTGTACCGTTATCGATCTGGTGCGGCATTATTTGTTCAAACTGTTGCATTTGAAACAAGGATTGGAATGGTTGGAAAAGCGTATTTGCGGAAACTTATGGACAGAGCGATAGGCTGAAATGCTTTTTCAAAAAAAGATGCTTTTTCGCTTGACAAACCAATGGAAATGTGATACAATAAAGGCGCACGAGATCGTGCCAAATTCAGATTGTTTTTTGGAGGAGAGAGATGTCAAAACCCATTAAAATCGGCGTTGTCGGATTGGGACGGATCGGTATGACCGTACATAAAGACTGCCTTAAAGCACGTCCGGATAAATACGAGGTCGTAGCGGCTTGCGATTTGATTCCCGAAAGAGTGGAAGAATACAAAAAGACGTTCGGTTGCCGCACCTATTTGAATATTGAGGAATTGATTGCCGATCCGGAAGTGGAAGTGGTGGATATTGCCACCCGTTCCTGCGATCACTACAAGCATTCCAAAATGGCTTTGCTGGCAGGAAAGAGTGTATTGGTGGAGAAACCTTTCTGCCAAACTTATGAGGAAGCCAAAGAATTGGTACAATTGGGAAGTCAGCCTTCCGGACCGAAGATCTATGTTCGTCATAACAGACGGCTGGAAGAGGGCTTTTTGAAGATCAATGAGATCATTGATTCCGGTATTCTCGGTGATGTGTATGAAGTTCGTTTGACCAGAAACAGCTATCAGCGTCGCAACGACTGGCAGACGATCAAAGAGTTCGGCGGCGGACAGTTGCTCAACTGGGGACCTCATATTGTAGACCAGTCCATCCAGTTCTGCGGCGGCGCATATACCGAGATGTTCTCCGACATCAAACGTGTGACGGCGGTCGGTGATGCTGAGGACCACATCAAAATCGTATTCAAAGGTGTGAACGGACGCACAGTCGATATGGAGATCAGCGGTGGCGTGGCTCTGCCTGTTCCGGAGTACATTGTGTACGGAACCAGAGGTAGTTTGATCTATGAGAAAAATACGATCCGTATGAAGTATTTGGATCCCGATGTCGAATTGATGGATATTAAAGCAGATCCTGCTACACCCGGATCCGGTGCCGCATTCGGCAACAGCGAGAAGCTGGTTTGGAAGGAAGAAGAAATTCCTTCCTCCGACGGCAAGACCGAGGTCATTTGGGATTATTTCTATGACGCATATCGGAACAATAAGCCTTATCCGATTACATCGGCACAGGCAATCGAGACCGTGCGGACCATTGAATTGGCAAAAGTCGGTACCGAATTTGCAAAATAATTTCAAATTGAATACAACCTTCAAAGAAACAGTCCCGCTCAAAAAAAGAGCGGGACTGTTTCTTTGAATCGGTTTATTGCAGATGATTATAAAAGGAAGTTTCCTCCGGAACGTCATGCTCGCAAGGTGTAGCGTCATTGTTTATCGGTGTTTCGGTATCTGATTTTGAGGTGGAAGAAGGAATTTTTTGATTGATCTCCATGACATTTTTTACAAGGAGGATAATCAACATGAAAAGCTCGTAAACGATACGGATGATAATCGGTCCCAATAACATGTACAGCAGGCAAACAAGAGCCGATTCGACTGCGTTATAAGGAGAAAGTGAAAATGAAGCAAACAGACCGAAGAATCCTGCGAGAATGATAAAAATGCTTGTAAAAATGTAAATCGCTTTCAAAATGTATTCAATGTATAACTGCTTAAAATTGAATACATCGTGCAGAATTTGAAAAAACTTCGGAAGTGTTTCCCTCTTTTTTTTCGGGACAATGAAGATCAAAGACAGGACGGTGGCACAGGCGGCAAACAAGGTTGCGATAATCAAAGCGGTTTCCATAAATAAAAATCCTTTCTGATGTTGTAAGAATTCGACTTTTTCTGCCGTAATACTATTATATCATAAAACTTTTACATTGTCAACTCAATTGAGCTAATCTTTTTCTGCTTTTTAGGATAAAATGATAAAAAGCATGATGGATAAAGGGGATTTTATGAAGATTGGAGAGGCAACGCGGCAACGGATTTTGGAACTGTGCGCGGAACATCAAATATCATTGAATAAGTTGTCAATGATTTGCGGAATTACGCAATCGACGTTGCAGAATATTGTCAGCGGTCGAAACCGCGGCACAACGGTTTCGACGGTCAAAAAGATCTGTGACGGATTGGATATTAGCATTCAAGAGTTCTTTCATTCGGATTTGTTTTGTAATTTGGAACAGGAAATCGAATGATTGGAAATTCAATTGATAATTTTAGATAGAAAGACGCACCGTGCGCGAAATCGGCACGGTGCGTCGCTGTTCTTTTTTGCGAAATGAAATTACTTCAGGGCTTCTTCGATTGCAACCGCAACCGCAACGGTCATACCGACCATGGGGTTGTTTCCGGCACCAATCAATCCCATCATCTCAACGTGAGCGGGAACGGAAGAAGAACCTGCAAATTGTGCGTCGGAGTGCATCCGTCCCATGGTATCGGTCATACCGTAGGAGGAGGGACCTGCAGCCATATTATCGGGGTGGAGAG
>CAZUYA010000064.1:0-7030 GCA_964624685.1 uncultured Ruminococcus sp.
GGGGTTCATAACGGAACCGCGGACAGTAGGACGGATGCCCTTGTGTCTGGTCTTACCTGCTTTACCGACCTTGACGGTATCGTGCTCGACGTTGCCGACCTGTCCGATGGTTGCCTTGCAATCCAAACGGATGAAGCGAACCTCACCGGAGGGCAGACGGATTTGTGCCATACCGTTGCTTTCCTTGGAAACCAACTGTGCCATAGCACCTGCGGAGCGAACGAGCTGAGCGCCCTTACCGGGGTAAATTTCAATGTTGTTGACAACCGTACCGACCGGAATATTTGCAAGAGGCAATGTGTTGCCGGGCTTAATATCCGCATTGACGCCAGAGTAAACGACGTCGCCGGTATGAAGTCCCTCGGGAGCTACAATGTAGCTCTTGTTGCCTTCGGTATCCTGAAGCAATGCAATGTAAGCGGTTCTGTTCGGGTCGTATTCGATGCCGAGAACCGTGCTTGCATTCTCATTTTGGCGCTTGAAATCGATAATTCTGTATTTTACCTTGTTTCCGCCGCCTCTGTGACGAACGGTGATGCGACCGTAGCTGTTACGGCCGGCGTGCTTTTTCTTTGTAACAACCAGGCTCTTCTCGGGAGAAAATTTGGTAATTTCCTCGAAGGAAGGAACAGTCATGTTTCTTCTCGCCGGTGTTGTGGGTTTATACTTAACTGTAGGCATTCTCTTTTCCTCCTACTCTTAGTTAAGGCCTTCGAAGAACTCGATTTCGCCGGAATCGGCAGTCAGAGTAACGATTGCCTTCTTCCATTCGGACGTGTAACCGAAGTGTACACCGAGTCTCTTGGGCTTCTTCTTCATATTGATGGTGCGAACGCTGGCAACCTTGACCTTATCTGCCTTGAAAACCTCTTCAACCGCCTTTGCGATCTCGGGCTTCGTGGAATCCGCAGCAACCTCAAAGACATAGGTCTTTGCAGCCATCAGATCCATGGAGTTTTCGGTAATGATCGGTCTGATAATAATATCGTGAGCCGTTTTCATTATGCGTACACCTCCTCAAGCTTCTTAACCGCGTCTACCGTCATCACAAGCTTCTCGGCATTCAAAATGTCGTAAACATTCAGCGTCGTGCTCAATGTTGTCTTGGCATTCGGAATGTTGTTGCAACTTCTGACAACCGCAGAATCCACGCTGTTCAAAACCACCAAAGCACTTTGGGATTTTACAGCCTCACGAGTAGCAGCGCCGTAAACAGGCTTGCCATCCTCAACGGAAACGGTCTTATAATTTTTGGTATAAGTCTTTTCAAAACCAAAGGTTTTGAACATATTGACCATCGTTTTGGTAGAAGGCTTATTACCTTCCATAACGATATTGTCAACGATCACCAGATTGCCGGAAGCAACCTTATCGGACAAAGCACTGAACAAAGCTACGCGGCGCGTCTTCTTGTTCATCGCAATGCGATAATCTCTGGGCTTCGGGCCCAAAGCAATACCGCCGTGCGTCCATTGAGGTGCACGAGTAGAACCTTGACGTGCGCGTCCGGTTCCCTTTTGTCTCCACGGCTTTTTGCCGCCGCCCGAAACTTCGGTACGCGTCAAAGTGGATTGTGTACCCTGTCTCTGATTCATCAGATAAGCTCTGACCGCAGCATGGAGGACAGCGCCATTGATATCTGCGCCGAACAACTTATCATTCAACGTCAGTTCGCCGACTTCCGCGCCGGCCATATTTACGATTTTAACGATTGGCATTGTTTATTTCCTCCTTCCGCTCATGCTTTTACAGAATCGCGAATGAACACGATACCATCTTTTGCACCGGGAACGGCGCCCTTAATGGCGATCAAATTCTTTTCGCTGTCAATCTTTACAACCTTCAAATTCAGAACAGTAACCTGCTCGTTACCGTACTGTCCAGCCATCTTCTTATTTTTGTAAACACGAGAAGGCGTGGAGTTTGCACCCATGGAACCGACCTCGCGGTGGATCGGACCGACACCGTGCGTCGAGCACAATGTATGATGATTCCATCTCTTGACTGCACCCGTGAATCCGCGTCCCTTCGTCATACCGGTTACATCGACCTTGTCGCCGGCGGCGAAGGTATCGACGGTGATGAAGTCGCCAACGTTTGCGGTGCAATCCTCAAGACGAAACTCCTTGAGGTGCTTTTTCATCGGAACATTCGCCTTGGCAAAGTGTCCGATCTCCGGCTTGGTCAAATGCTTCTCTTTGACTTCTTGGAAGCCCAACTGCAAAGCATTGTAGCCGTCATTTTCAACGGTTTTCTTTTGTGCGATCACGCACGGGCCTGCTTCGATAATGGTTACGGGGACGACATTGCCGATCTCATCAAAGATCTGTGTCATACCGATTTTTTTACCGATAATACCCTTTTTCATTTTGTTTTCCTCCTGTAAATTATTGGTTGACGGTTCACCGCCAACATGACTTACAAAGTTACCGAACATTTCGGTTCACGCAGAACCAACAACTCGGCTGTTGTCTTTGTTTGGCATTGAATGAGGTGCTTGATGATCAGATTTTAACCTCGATCTCAACACCGGCGGGGAGCTCTACGCTCATCAGTGCATCCACAACCTTTTGAGACGGTTTGATAATATCAATCAGTCTCTTGTGCGTGCGATACTCAAACTGCTCACGGCTATCCTTGTACTTGTGGACTGCGCGGAGGATCGTAACGATCTCCTTTTCAGTCGGAAGCGGGATAGGACCGGAAACTTCCGCGCCGTTTCTGGTTGCAACTTCGACAATTTTCTTTGCCGCCGTATCAATCAGAACATGGTCGTAGCTCTTCAGTCTGACTCTGATCTTCTCTTTTACTGCCATTGTTTTTGCCTCCTTATCAGATTTCGCTCGTCTGCACGATTATATATTATAAATGTAACACATCGCCGCAGATCGCGTGTTTGCAAGGCAAGCTTCTCCATAACACCGTTCCGTGTGTTTCTTGTTTCTCTTAAAAAATGCGGACTTTGCCCATTCCATCAGCATCTGGAACAAGCAAATTCCGGAAAAACAAGTCACACCGATCCTGCGCGTACCGCAGTTCGTTGTTACAGTGAATCCTTTCGCCCGGTTCAACGGACATACTCCACGAAAATTCCCCGTTTGCGGCGTCCCGCAACGGCAACCTCTCGCTTCATCGCACATCAAGCTTATATATTATATCAGAAAAAGGCAAAAATTGCAACCACTTTTTCTACTCACGCATGTAGAATTTTCCACACATTTATCATTCATATATTGTATATTTTGCACAAAAAGTTGAGGTTTGTCGGACACAGAAAAGCAGAAAATCGGATTCGTTCGATTTTTTCAAAGGTCTTGATACACTTTTGGGATATATTTTCTCGTTTTTGTTCAATTTGTCATATTTTATTCAAATTTTTGTTATATAATAATATGGAGATTTTTGAAAATTCAAGAAAGAAGCCGAAACGATTATGAAAAAAGAGCAACCTTCTTCCGTATGGCTCACCGCTTTCGCATACATTGCCGATGCCATAGCTGCATTTCTTCAATGTATCGCCATGCGAACCTCTTACGAAACAAATACCAATTATTTCAAAATCGGGGCAATCTTGCCCTTTGTCGCGATTCTTTTTGCCGTTGTCGGAGCCGTTTGCGGAATCCTTGCGGCTTGCTTGATGTCCGCCGATAAAAAAGGTCAAACGCCCTTTTCCTCACGTTTGACTTCTTCTCTATCCGCCGCGTTCGGATTTCTCTTTTCCTCCGTTTTGCTGATGTTGTATGGCAAAGCAGTCTGGTTTACGATTCCAACCGTACTCATTCTGCTTCTTGCCGCCGTTTATTCCGTCTTTTGCGGCACCGTCAATCGATGCACACATTCTTCAAGCGTCGCTTTACTGGGATTCTCCGCTGTCATCGGGTGCGCCTTACTCAATGCCTATTACTATTTTGACAGCTCCGTCGAAATGAACGCCCCCGTAAAAGTCTCACTTCAAACGGCATTGCTTTTTGCCATGTTATACTATACCGGCGAATTGCGTTACCTGCTCGGAAGAGAAAAGCCTCGCCTTTACCGAATCCTCGCTCATTGCACGATCTCCGCTTGTGCCGTTTCCTCTTTGCCGGTCATGATCTCTTACGGACTCGGCATCACCGATCGAGCCGACTATTTTGCAGGTGCGCTGCTCTCCCTGGGCATCGCCGTCACTGCCGTTTTTCGGGTGCAACAAACTTCTGTTATGCCTAACCAAGATCCGGAACAAACAGCAAACACCGTGATCGACCATCGGGAGGACAAAGAAACACTATGAACGCCAATATCCGCATCCAGTGGTTGCACAAAAAATTGACAATGAACAGCTATCCGAACGCGCAACGCTTGGCTGAACGGTTCGGGATCTCCCACCGCCAAGCACAGCGGGATTTTGATTATCTGCGACGAAACTTGAACGCACCGCTCGCCTACGACAACAGCCGCAAAGGATTTTATTACGAAACTGCATTTGTACTTCCCTTGCTGTTGACTTCGGACAACGACGAGCTTTATATTCCCGAGGTTTTCAATGTACAGTCTCACCATGAGTTGGGGGCAGATGAATCCATCATTCAAATGCAACTCCCCTATTCGGCAACCGTTGAGATCAAAAATAAACTTGTGGCATTGGAGCTCAGCAATTACATCATCGCCAAACAACCGCATGACCGCTACGTTTGTGAATTCCACAGCATCGAACGTTTTTTGGGATTGTTGCTCTCCCTGGAATCCGATTTTCGATTGATTGAGCCGTATTGGCTCCGTGAACGTCTTTTGCGTTCCGCTCGCCGCGTTATATCCAACAATACCGAACAAACAACCGCCCTCCGTGAACCGGATCAATAAACAATAAGAAAAAGCAAACGAAAACCGCAAGTATGCAACTTTCGTTTGCTTTTCTTTTATCCGCGGCGATATATCGCTCCCGCCTGCACGGCATCTCCCAACAAATCCGAAACCGTTACCACATCGTACCCCATCTCATTCAAGCGTTGCAAGAGGATGACAACAGCTTCATATGTATTCTGATAAATATCGTGCATTAAAATAATATCCCCTTCCGAAACCGTTGACAGCACATTGTTAACAATCGTTTCCACATTTCTGTCATGTTCCTCATCGTCGCCGTCACGTTTGTATTTCCAATCTTCGGAATCCACCGACCAAAGAATAACGGAATACTTGCACTGTTCGACACGTTCATTCGTAATATTTCCTCCGATCGGACGCATCAGGCGAACGTCGTACCCCGGAACCTTTTTGCGAATCTCCTCTTCCGTCCACTGCAATTCATTTTGATAGATCTCGTCCGAACATTCGGAATAATCATAACGATGCGTATAACCGTGAATTCCGATCTCATTTCCAGATTCCACCGCATACTGCAATGCTTCCCCACCGGAATACTCCGTTCCGTCCACACGATTTCCAACCACAAAAAAGGTAGCATGATACCCATACCGATTTAATTCGTCTACAATCAGTTTGGTTCGCACATTGTGCGGCCCGTCATCAAATGTCAAAGCAACACGCGGACGATCCGGCAGCGTTGGAGAAGAACCATTGCCGGCAGTACCATCCGTTTCATCGTACAGTTTCCGCTCTCCGGACGCAGTACAGCCAAACAACAGTCCGCACAACAAAAGCAATCCCGCAAACAGCCCCAAAAATCGCCAAACAACAGGAACTGTTTTCTTTGATTTAACCGAAACCTTTTGAATCATAAAACTCCTTTCCTCACACATCATCCATCAAACAATGCCCGATTTCTCAAAAAGCAACGTGATTTTTTCTCAAAAAACGCCGACCGCCTTGAGCAAAAATGCCGACAAAAAGACCGTAATTGCCGAAAACAACGTCGTCCACACCACCAGTTGTCCGGCTAATGCGACATCGCTGTTCATTTCCTGTGCCATCGGTACGCTGGAAACAGCAACCGGCGTGGTAAACATGGCAACAAATGCGGCAAAATGCGCACCGTTAAAATAGGACGGGAAGAACAATAAATACGCAGCTCCCAAACCCAAAATCGGGACAACAACATTCCGCATGAAGACACCGATCAAAATTTCTTTTCTCAAGGAAGAAATCGCCGAAAATTCAAACTGTGCCCCAAGCACCAACAACGCCATGGGAGTTGCCATCCCGGAAAGATACTCAAGCACCTTATACACGGGCGTGACATCGGATAAACGAAAAGTCACTCCGAATTGCTCAAACAGCGCACGGACGCCCAATGCCGCCACACCGGCAACAACGCCTTGAATCAACGGGTTGCGTGCGATCTCCAAAAGAATCTTCCTAACGCTTGCACGTCCGCCGTCTTTGCGAAAAACGGAAAGACTGATCACCGCCAAAATATTCAACAGCGGGATCGTCACCGCCGACAGCAGCGTGGCAATCATCACGCCTTCTTCCCCACACAAACTTTGCGCCAGCGGGATTCCGATCAAAGCATAATTGGAACGAAAGGAACTTTGCAACAGCACCCCGCGTCGTTCAACACGATTCGTCCCAATCAAAACGACCGGAACTGCCGCCAAAAAGATGACCAACAAAGCGACCAACACATAAGCGATATAGGTTAAATCAATTCCGCCGATGCTCTCCATTTTATAAACATTCAAAAACATCATCGCGGGTAAAAACAACCGAAATACCAACTTGTTTGCCATTTGAGCAAATGACGCATTGATAAAACCGATCCGCTTTAACAAATATCCGATTGCCACCATAAAAATGATCGGTGCAACCGCATTGATTGCAAAAATAAAAGACTCCATCAAATCCTCCTTCAAAAAAACAACGGATCCAAACATTCAACAAAAAAACGCAATCTTTTTGAACATCCGGAAAATGGAATAAAAGAAACCCTGCACCATGTGCAGGGTTCTGTTTTGGGGTGAGATATGGGGCTCGAACCCACGACCTTCAGGGCCACAACCTGACGCGCTAGCCAACTGCGCCAATCCCACCATGACCGAATGGCGTGCCTTGAGGGATTCGAACCCCCGACCTACTGCTTAGAAGGCAGTTG
>CAZUYA010000065.1:0-6784 GCA_964624685.1 uncultured Ruminococcus sp.
ATGCCGTATCTCCCGTATGGTAATATCCGTCATGCCAAACTTCCTGCGTTTTCTCTTCATCGCGGTAATAACCGGTAAACAGACCGCAGGGAGCACCGTTTTTCAAACTGATTACAATTTCTCCGCTTTCGCCGACTGCAACCGGATGACCGTCGGCATCCAACAAATCTACGTCATAGATCGGTGCCGGTTTTCCCATGGAACCGATTTTGTGCGACGCACCGACCATATTTCCGATGATCATGGTACTTTCCGTTTGTCCGAATCCTTCCAGAATTTGCAGTCTGGTCGCTTTTTCAAATTGCCGATAAACTTCCGGATTGAGTGCTTCTCCCGCCGTCGTCATATGTTTGACAGATGAAAAATCATACTTGGAGATGTCCTGCTTGATCATCATCCGCAACATCGTCGGCGGTGCACAGAAAGTGGTAATATGATATTTTGCAAACATCGGCAAAATATCGGATGCGTCAAATCGATCAAAATCATAGGTAAAGACCGCGCCTTCACACAACCATTGTCCGTACAATTTTCCCCAAAGTGCTTTTCCCCATCCCGTTTCGGAAATGGTAAAATGCAATCCTCCATCGGTCACTCCATGCCAATATTTTGCCGTTACAAAATGTCCCAGCGCATATTTGTAATTGTGTGCCGCGATCTTCGGGTATCCGGTTGTTCCCGATGTAAAGAACATCAACATCAGATCCTCTCCGCACGGCGTCTCTTCCGTGCGGTTGTAATGCGTGCTGTAAAGAGAATATTCTTCGTCAAAATTTCTCCATCCGTCCCGTTCTCCGCCAACCAACAACAAATGCTTTAATTCCGGAACATTTTTTGCCGCAAGTTCCGCTTGATGGGCGGTATCTCCATCGGCGGTACAAAGGATCGCACGGATCCCCGCTGCGCGGAAACGATATTCAAAATCATGTTCCTGTAATTGATTCGGTGCGGGAATGGCAATTGCTCCCAATTTGTGCAACCCCAAAATCGCAAACCAAAATTGATAGTGCCGCTTGAGGACCAACATGACTCGATCCCCTTTTTTGATTCCGAGCGACTTAAAATAGTTGGCACATTGTGCCGACGCTTTTTTCATATCTCGGAACGTAAACCGACGCTCCGTCCGATCCGATGACACATGCAACATCGCAAGCTTTTCCGGATCTTTTTCGGCAATCGCATCCACCACATCAAACGCAAAATTGAATCGATCCGTATTTTTGAAAGTAATCGAAGTCGGCGTTCCGTTTGCATCCTCCGTCACATCAATATAATTCTGATAGACACGTTCAGCGGTATCTTTTTCTGCTGCCGGAGAAGCCACCGCCTTTGAGGGCATCAATTCCGGGATCGGCTCTCCTGTCGGATTGAGTACCATGGCATAAAATTCACAATCCTGACCATCCAAAGCAATCATCCCATGCGGCGTGGAACTGTCATAATAAATACTGTCGCCGGAAGAAAGGATCTCTTTGTGCGAACCGACTTGAACCATCAATCTACCCGAAATAACGATGTCACATTCCTGACCGGCATGCGTTGTCAGTTCAATATCTTTTCGTTGCGCATCATCGCTGTAAACACTGCGCACATACAGCGGCTCCGCGATTCTGTTTTGAAATGCGGCAGCGAGGTTGTAATAAGTCATTCCGTGTGCTTGTTCGATTCGTTGTCCAGCACCTCTTCTCGTTACGGTATAAGATTTTAATGTGGGACTTACCCCATCAATAATATCCGTAACATTGACACCGAACGCCAACGCACACCGATAAATAAATGCAAAGTTCAAATCGCTTTGACCGTTTTCGCATTGCAAATATTCTTCGGTCGTCACATCGGTCTTTGCCGCCATTTCTTCCGGCGTCAAGCGTGTGATCTCACGCAGTTCCCTAATTCTGGAAGCCATTTCGCGAATCTTAAAATCCAATCCGCTCATTTGTTTCATTTTGTTCTCTCCGTTTCCGGGACGACAAAAAGCACCCGTCCCAAAGTAAAATAACCTTGAGACGAGTGCTGAAAATACACCCGCGGTACCACTCAAATTGCGATCCTACGACCGCCCCTCTTGAGACCTAACAATCTCTATGCATTTACGCAGCAATCACGGAAAGGTTCTACTGAAATTGCACATGACAATTTTTTCTTCCTTTCGGCTCTGAAGCTACCGACACCCTGTCGAATCCGACGGCTTTCCACCGACTGCCATCTCTCTGAAGAATCCTTATGACTTGGTGTCCTCTTCGTCAACGCCTTTGAATGTAGTTATTTTATCATAACTTTGGAATTTTGTCAATACTTTTTTTAGATTTTTTTATTGACTCGGATTTTTTTGTTCAAAATTCCGCATACATCATCCGTTAAAGTTTATTTCTTTGGATTTTCCCACTGATCGTTTTCGGAAGTTCGTCACGGAAAACAACCACGCGCGGATATTTGTACGGTGCGGTATGTTCCTTGACATACGTCTGAATTTCCTTTTTCAATTCTTCGGTCGGTTCTGTCCCCTTTGTCAAAACTATGGATGCCTTGACAACCTGTCCGCGTACCGCGTCCGGCATTGCGGAAACTCCGCATTCCAACACATATGGCAATTCCATGATGACGCTTTCTATCTCAAACGGACCGATCCGATACCCGGACGATTTGATCACATCATCCACACGTCCCACATACCAATAGAATCCGTCCTCATCTCTCCATGCCGTATCTCCCGTATGGTAATATCCGTCATGCCAAACTTCCTGCGTTTTCTCCTCTTGCCCGTAATATCCGGCAAACAAACCGCACGGTACTTTTTGAGATATCCGTACTACAATTTCACCGACTTCACCATCCGGAACGGGATGCCCGTCAGCATCCAAAATATCCACATCGTAAAGCGGCACCGGTTTTCCCATGGAACCGACTTTGTGCATACCGCCCATGAGATTGGCAATCGTCAACGTCAACTCCGTCTGCCCGAATCCCTCCATAATTTGCAGTCCGGTCGCTTTTTCAAATTGCCGATAAACTTCCGGATTGAGTGCTTCTCCCGCCGTCGTCATATGTTTGACAGATGAAAAATCATACTTGGAGATGTCCTGCTTGATCATCATCCGCAACATCGTCGGCGGTGCACAGAAAGTGGTAATATGATATTTTGCAAACATCGGCAAAATATCGGATGCGTCAAATCGATCAAAATCATAGGTAAAGACCGCGCCTTCACACAACCATTGTCCGTACAATTTTCCCCAAAGTGCTTTTCCCCATCCCGTTTCGGAAATGGTAAAATGCAATCCTCCATCGGTCACTCCATGCCAATATTTTGCCGTTACAAAATGTCCCAGCGCATATTTGTAATTGTGTGCCGCGATCTTCGGGTATCCGGTTGTTCCCGATGTAAAGAACATCAACATCAGATCCTCTCCGCACGGCGTCTCTTCCGTGCGGTTGTAATGCGTGCTGTAAAGAGAATATTCTTCGTCAAAATTTCTCCATCCGTCCCGTTCTCCGCCAACCAACAACAAATGCTTTAATTCCGGAACATTTTTTGCCGCAAGTTCCGCTTGATGGGCGGTATCTCCATCGGCGGTACAAAGGATCGCACGGATCCCCGCTGCGCGGAAACGATATTCAAAATCATGTTCCTGTAATTGATTCGGTGCGGGAATGGCAATTGCTCCCAATTTGTGCAACCCCAAAATCGCAAACCAAAATTGATAGTGCCGCTTGAGGACCAACATGACTCGATCCCCTTTTTTGATTCCGAGCGACTTAAAATAGTTGGCACATTGTGCCGACGCTTTTTTCATATCTCGGAACGTAAACCGACGCTCCGTCCGATCCGATGACACATGCAACATCGCAAGCTTTTCCGGATCTTTTTCGGCAATCGCATCCACCACATCAAACGCAAAATTGAATCGATCCTCGTTTTTGAACGAAATGGACTTTAATGCACCGTTCTGATCTTCCACAGTCGTGATAAATCGGTCGCTGACAAGCGGCTGTTTTTGAAGTACTTTCGGAACCAAGGTGTTTCGGATGACATCCTCTTTTTCTTCCTCACCGGGAAGGACAACCGCCACAAACAAGCAATCCGTACCGTCAACGGCAATCATTCCGTGCGGAGTCGAACTGTTATAATAAATGCTGTCTCCTTCTTCAAGATATTCCACATTCTCTCCGATTTGCACTTTCAAACGTCCCTGCAAAACCATATCAAATTCTTGCCCGGAATGTTTGGTCAAATGAATCGGAACGGTTTGCAATTCCTCATGATACTCGTAGCGTACCCAATAGGGTTCGGCTATTTTTTTTCGGAACATCGGAGCAAGATTGGAAATTTCAATTCCGTTCTCTTTTGCGGTCTGCTGTCCCTTTCCGCGCCTTGTCACCGTATAAGAAGACAGGTGTGCACTGCGTCCCTCCAACAGATCCGTCATATCGACACCGAATGCCAAGGCACATTTATGAATGAAGGTAAACGGGAAATCCAACTCACCGTTTTCATAACGATGGTAGTCCTCAACGGATACTTCTGTCTTTGCCGCCATTTCCTCCTCGCTCAAATCAAAGATCGTTCGCATTTCGCGAATTCGCTGTGCAACCTCCAACAATTTTTCCGTCTCAATGATTGACATACCAGTTTCCTCCTTTTTTGAAATTTGTAAAAAAAAATAAACCCGCCTCAAAGAAATCTCCTTGAGACGGGTGCAAATACATACACTCGCGGTACCACTCAAATTGCGGTCAAAAACCGCCACTCTCGGAATCCGACAATTCCTATGCTTTGACGCAGCAATCACGGGAAAACTCTACTTGAGCAAAGTCTTTGGAGCTTCCGGCTCGGAAGTGATGGGCATTTTAAGCATTCACACCGTCGGTTCACACCAATCCCGACTCTCTGAAAGGGCTACAGCTTTGCCTTCTTCGTCATTGCCTTTGTTTATGAATTTTTGCTTATTATAGCATATAGAACCGAGTTTGTCAAGTATTTTTTTGAATTTTTTCAAAAAAATTATTCGTCACAATTTTCCCAGTTATGATATACATCCATAACATCATCGTCTTCTTCCAATTTTTCAATCAAAAGATTCATAAATTTCAAATCTTCTTCGGATTCCAATGTCACCGTCGTAGAAGCTTGTTTTGTCTTTTCGGCAGACAGAATTTCATAACCGGCATTTTTCAAGTCTTCCTGAACCTGATAAACGTCGTCCGGTTCGGTCGTCACAATCAAAACATCACCTTCCGACTTAAAATCGGACGCGCCGGCTTCCAAAGCAAATTCCATCAATTTATCTTCATCCACATCGCCGTCTTCATTATTGATCACGATCTCACCTACATCGGTGAACAAATAACCGACACAACCGGTCTGTCCCATATTCCCGTGATATTTTGAAAAATAGGAGCGCACATTTCCGGCGGTTCGATTGCGATTGTCCGTTGTGGCATTGACAATAACGGCAACGCCGGCGGGACCGTACCCTTCATAGGAAACTTCCTCGTAAGTCTCACCGGAAGATCCCATTGCTTTTTTGATACAACGTTCAATATTATCATTCGGAACGTTATTCGCTTTCGCTTTTTGAATCAGATCACGAAGTTTGGAATTGGAAACCGGATCTCCACCCCCTTCTTTGACGGCGACGGTGATCTCCTTACCGATTTTGGTAAAGACCTTTCCTCTGGCAGCATCCGTCTTTTCTTTTTTGTGTTTGATATTCGCCCATTTGCTATGTCCGGACATACAATTTTTATCCTCTCATTCTATGATATTTTTAATTGATAATCTTTTTGTTTTCAGACTTTTTCGGTTTTTCTCAAACAGATCAAGTCAAATGCATTGCCAAGAACGATCTTTGTTGCCGCGGTCAATTGAATTCGTGACGCGCGCACCGCATCATCTTCCGCCGAAAGAATGGAACAATTATGATAAAACCGATTGAAAGCCGACGCAATATCCAAAATAAAGCGCGTAATATAACTCGGCTCATAATCCTCTATCGCGGCACATACACGTTCTCCGAAACGGCAAAGTGTTTTGACCAAGGTCGATTCTTCTTCGGTTGTAATGAGGATCGGTGCAGAAGGATCCGCATGTTCGGCACGCGTCAAAACGGAACATGCACGAGCATACGTATATTGCACGTACGGTCCCGTGTTTCCGTCGAAACTCAAAGCTTCCTCCATCACAAAATTGATGTCTTTCATACGATTGTTGGAAAGATAGTAAAATACGATCGCACCGACACCGATTGCCTCCGCAATCTCCTCTTTGTTTTCCAAATTCGGATTTTTCTCGTTCATAATACCGGAAACTTTTTCAATCGCCAAAGAGAACAAATCTTTGAGCAATACAACATTTCCGGTACGGGTTGCCAACTTTTCTCCGTTCAACGAAACGGTTCCGTAAGGAACATGCACCAGTTCGTTGTACCACGGATAGCCCATCAATTCCACAACTTTGAACCACTGTGCAAAATGCAAACACTGTTGCGCACTGGTTACATAGATGGCTTTATCAAAATGATAATTTTCTTTTCGATAAACTGCCGCTGCAATATCTCTGGTGGGATAAAGCGTGGAACCGTCCCGCTTCAGGATCAGGCACGGCGGCATTTGATACTCGGAAAGATCCACAATCGACGCGCCGTCATCCAATTTCAAAAGACCCAAATCCCGTAATTTTTGCACTTGCGCCGGCATTTTGTCGGTATAAAAGCTTTCACCCTTGTAAGAATCAAATGTGATCCCCAATTGCTTGTAAGTTTTATTGTATTCTTCCAAGCTGATG
>CAZUYA010000066.1:0-6345 GCA_964624685.1 uncultured Ruminococcus sp.
CTTTCAATGTAAGCGTTCTCGAATTTATCGGTCGGATTAAAAGTTTTTTCAATGACCGCACCGGAGATGACATTCTTCAGTTTTGTACGAACGAACGCCGCACCTTTTCCGGGTTTCACATGTTGAAACTCGATCACTTGCAGAACATTGCCTTGACCGTCGTCAAACGTGATTCCGTTCTTAAAATCGCCAGCTACTACCATATTTACCTCCAAGTAAAACAGAAAGTCAAATTTGCGCCGGAATGCAACTCCGGTCACATAGTTGATTATATTATACACCATTTTTTTTCGTTTTGCAATAGTTTTTTGCATCTTTTTTCATCTTTTACATTTTTTTGTGCGTTTTTTTCAAACACTTCTATTGCCTGTGGCAGAGTGCACACATCCCATGAAACGCAAAAATATCATTTTTTCAAACGATATTCCAATCTTTTCTGCATTATTTTGTCTTGAATCATCCGTTTTTTCTTGTTATAATAATTGATAATAATGGTACATCTTGTAAGAATGATGCATCATAATATACTAAAAGTTCTAAAAGGAGAAAAAGATGAACGGACAATGGTCAAAAGAAAAAGCGTGGGCGTGGTACAATGCCCGTCCATGGATTCGCGGTTGTAATTTTATGCCATCCGATTGCGCCAATCGCATTGATATGTGGCAAGAATATGAATTTGAAACGCACTTTGCAACCGCCGAGCGGGAGATCGCATTGGCTGAATCCATCGGATTCAACTCCGTGCGCATCATTTTGGAATATGAAGTTTGGGAACATCAACACGACGGATTTATGAAACGGTTGGATCAATATCTAACCATGTTCCACCGTCACGGCATCTCAGCCATGGTCGTATTGGCAAACGATTGTTCGGTTCCGAAAGCATTTTGGAAACCCGCAACCTTCGGAGAACAGAGCTATGACATCGGGTATCACGGAGGACGCAAAATCTCCCCGCACGGCGGTCACGGTGAATTAAGCTACCATTTGCTGGATGATCCGCAGGTCGCAAAACGTTACGACGAATTTGTTCGTGAGATCATCACAACCTATGCGCATGACGAGCGTGTCCTCATTTGGAACCTGTTCAATGAACCCGGCAACAACAGGGGCGATTTGAGTCTGCCGCATATGGAACGCTTTTTTGAGATCGCACGTGAGATCAATCCCGATCAACCCCTGTGTGCCGATACTCTGGGAGATTACTGCAAAGACGGCACCACGGTCGGTCAACGCGCATTGGAACTTTCCGACATCATCAGTTTCCACAATTATAACTCTTATGTAGAGAACATCGAACTCATTGAGCAGATCCGCACGATCGGTCGTCCCGCGCTGGATACCGAATGGTTACATCGTATCTTTCACAATGATGTGCAAACAATCTATCCCCTGCTCTATTTGGAAAAAATCGGAGCATACAATTGGGGATTTGTTTTGGGCAAATATCAAACACACGAGCCTTGGAACGGCATTTGGGAACGAATGGAAAACGGCGAAGAATTTGACGTAACCAAGTGGCAGCACGACCTTTTCCGTCCCAGCCATCGTCCATACGATCCCAAGGAAATTCAACTGATTCAACAGTTGAATCAAAAAGCCGACGAACGATTTGCCGCCGGTCTGGATGCAACACTCTTTCACCAATAATGTAACATCAACCAAATACCCCCGCGGTGCGGCGATGAAAAAACATCGCCGCACCGCGGGGGTTATCGGTCACATTCCATGCCGAAAATCAATTAACCTTCAAAACATTCTCCGAATACCGAAAAATCAATCACGCCGATGCGCGTTCCCTTTGCCCAATGTCGAATCCGTAACCGCACCTGTGTACAAACCGCCGGATCAAACGTTTGATAGTCAACGTTCAGATCTTCCTCGCTTTCGCTTCGATCCAACAAGACTTTCCATTCTCCGTCCACCATGCCTTCCAACACATATCCAACCGCCCCCGGAAGGATTCCTTTTTCATAATCCAGATCCAACTCGCGCCACCAAAGTCGAACCGATTCCACAACATAATACCCTTGCAGGTCGCACGTCAGGGTCGGTTCCGAATCGTCAGCGGCAGGTTCCCACCATGTCAGGTTGTGTTCATCCACGGCATACAGCGGTTCCCTGCCGTACACGTGGCTGGAAGCCGTCGGAAAACAACAGCCGCTCGTCAAAGAGACATATCTGGGAGAATTGCAGGCAATGGCATCCGCTCGTTCGCCGGGTACATATTGCGGCGTATCGGTGACACCGTGCGGGCAGTACAGCTCGCCGTTTTCGTCTACCGCTACCAAATCCATTCCGATACGACGTTCGTAACGGTGCAAGACAGGTGCGACCACATCGTAAAAAGCCCACAGCGTATTGTTCGGTCCGTGTTCCACGCTACCATGCCCAGCGCCGACCACCAAACCGTCGCGTCGCAAAGTCAACGGATTCTTCTTTTGACAGCAAAAACCGCTCAAAGGACCTTCGTCGGAATAATAAACGCCCAAAGCGTATGCGCCGTTGGTCGTATCCGGCGTTCCGTAAATCATGTAATACCGTCCGTTGTGTTTCACCAAATGCGGTCCTTCCACCCAACCGAATTTCTTGTTTTGATTGTGATAGCCTTTGCGTTCCCAAACATGATCCGGATTCATGGAAAACAGCGTTTCCGGACCGCGCAGAACATGTTGCGGATTGTCCGCATCCAATTCATATCCGATGATCTTGCAATCGAATTGAGGAATTTGATATGGATCGTCGCTCTTGTCGCACGAAACGGCATACATATAGATGCGTCCGTCATCGTCAGCAAACAGGCAAGGATCGCACGGAAGGAATGTCTGACCGTCCGGCATGATAAAATCGCCCAATTCATGGAATGGTCCCAGCGGAGACTTGGATTCATACAGCGGTGCAAACCAAGCAGTCATCAAAAAGCCGTCTTTCCACGGGATGATCCCTGGACCGTATTTCGGACAATACGGATCGGTACGCACATGCGTCCAATGTTCAAAATCTTCACTCACCCATGCCATGCCGTAGCTGGGATACAAATACCATTTTCCATCATAAAACATCACCGTCGGATCTCCCATCGACCTCAGGTCAGGTCTCGTGACTTCACTCGGCTTGTTTTCGTGGCTGAACATTCCGCGTTCATACTTGAACCAGTCATCCTTGGCGCGCGGCAGTTGCGGAATCGGCAACGGATTGCAATACGTTCGTTTTGCTTTCGGTATCATACTCATACCCCCCTGCTTTCGTTTCTGATGGATTCTTTTTTGTTTGATTATGATTCAAATCGGAACTGTTTGACACAAACCGACCATGTGTCGGAACCGTTCTCGGCGGTAAAGACCAAATAGATCGCACTCGGATGTGCGTCGGTATCCAAGCAATCCACCGTCAGCGTCTGCCATTCCCCGTCCGTTGGCAACGCAACGGTTGCCAAGATCTTATCTCCGATGCCGGTCTCGTAAACCGTCAAAGTACCTCCCGAAGATGCGGAAACCAAAATGGAAAACTTGCGTTTGCCTTCCGCCAAAACGGAAGAAAATCCAAGATTGGAACCGCTCGTTGTCGCAGCGGCGGTATCGTCGGAAAATGTAAATCCGTTGTTCACCGATGCCTCTGTCACCGATACCCATTCAAATCCGTTGACGGTAGCATCGGTCGTTGCAAACCGCAGGGAATCCAAATTGTAATTTCCCGGATTGCTTCCTTCCGCCATGATTTTGATTGTATGTTTTCCGGAAGACAGCGACACGTTACGGATCACATAGTCTGCCCAAACGCCGTTTTTCTCACCGTCTCCCCATGCATCGGTAATTTCAAAGGAGAGCTCCGCCACTCGCGTGCCGTCCAAATAAAGCCCGCCCGTGCGATCGGAAACATCGGTTGCGTCATTCTTCTTTCCGCAATTAACGCGCAAGATCAGATCATAAGTCCCGCTTTGCAAAACGTTGACATCAAAAGTCACATAGTCCCCCGAACATTTGAACCCTTTGACAAATCCGGTTCCGGTATATCCCTTCCACTCGGTATCCACAGGAAGTCCGATTGCATCGTTGGTGGGAACACGCGTAACATCTTCCAACTCGATCACGCTGCCATCCTCGACTTTTGTAAGACCGGACAGATGATCCAACTGCTCGTTTTCTCCTTCATCGGGTTCAACCAATCCGTCGCATTCCACCGTCAATACCATTTGAACAGCTGTATCCGGGAATTTGACATAGAGTGTGGTTCCGTCAACATAAGCACCGCGTTCGGATGCCTCATACTCGGACATGCTTGCAAACACGGGAATCGTCACGCCGTCCAATTTGACCGTGCGGACGTGATCCACATGATGGATCATCAATTGGTAGGAACGATCGGCAGGCGTATAAACATCCGGATTGCCGACGAACCGTTCTCCGATTGTCAACGTAAGATTGCCGCCGACTTGCTCACACAGATAAGTTGTCGTCGCATACGCATTTTCCGTCAAATATTTTTGACTCACGCCGTCATCCTCGTAAAGCGTGTAAGACGATGTTCCCTTCGGATAAATATCCAATGTCAAAGGAGACAGCGGAACTTCATCGGCATAATTGACTTCCGGTCCCATCGGAACGATCGCCCCCGCTTTCACAAACACGGGAATTTCATCCAACTCCGCAACGACCGTTACAGTTCGACCGTTCGCACCTCCTTCATATCGCTCACCCGTATAGTAATTGTACCACGTCGTGTTCGGAGGGAACCAAACATCAACCGTTGTTGCAGTCGTTTCGGTTGCCGGTGCAACCAAAAACCAATCGCCGAAATAATATTGCCGATTCAAATTCCATGCGTCGGGATTGCTTTGACTACCGTCCTCCAAAATCATTGCACGCATGATCGGAACTCCCGTACTGTAACCTTGCCACATCGACGTGTACAGATAAGGATAGAGCGAATAGCGAATCTTCAAATTCTGTTTCAAAGTTTCCTGCGCTGTTTCATCATAATCCCACGGCTCGCGACCGTCATGCCCATGTGTCCGCATCATGGCACTCCACGCACCGAACTCGGCAACCCAACGGGTGTAAAGAGCGTCCGTCGGACGAGTTTTGAATCCGCCCAAATCACAAGAGGTCGCCCAATATCCGATCAATCCCGTATCAATGGCAAATCCAATCTGATATGCCAGATCGGACTCGCTCGCATCAATATCTCCCGACCACGCGGTGGCAAAATGCTGTCCCGCATAACTACCGCGCGTCATAAACATCGGACGGCTGGCGTCGGTATAAGCTTTCCATGCTTCATATGCCCCCAATGCGGCAAAAACAGGTGCGGTATTGGAGCCCAGCACATCGAATTCATCCGGCCAAAAGAAATCGCCGTATCCTGTGGTGATAACACTGTCCATATAGGATTTTACCCATGTTTGCGCATACTCCGGCAAAAAGAGTTTGTCACCGCCGGACGCTTCCGGCGTTCCCGCATTGTTGTGAAGACCGACATGAAAGCCCAGCGCACGCGCTTCGGCAAACATGGATGCTACATCGGGGAACTTGTGTGTATCGTTGCTCCACATTTGGTTGCCCCATTTCTGCCCGGCACTGTGGTTTGCGGTCGTAACATTGACATCCCCGCGCCATCCATAGTCAAACACGTAACAATCGCTCGGATACCTCTCGTCACGCAATCGATGGATCCACTCCAAAAATTCCGCTTGCGTTGCATTATCGTTTCCGTATTTGGAAAGCATAAAGCCCAACGCCCACTTTCCGTACATCTCCATTCGACCGGTCAGCTCGGCATACTCATTCAAAATGGTCTTAAAATCGGGACCATACATAAAGTAGTAATCCAAATAATCCTCGGTCTCAAAACCGCCGCCCTGCTTGAAGAATGTCGTATTCTCACTGATGGTATTCAAAAAGATTCCATATCCCACCGTACTCATAAAAAACGGCGATACCACACGCCCGTGCGACATGGAAAACTCCGAAAAATTCATGTTATATCGATTGAGATTTGTTCGCCGCCCGTGATCACCGGATCCAAATCCGAAAATACCGCCGGCATTGGTTGAGCTTTCGGATTTACGAATGCCGACCTTGTTGCCGCTCCGATATGCTCCGCTGACAGAATCCTTTGTCAGCAACTGTCCGCTCAGATCGTACATTGCGGCGCGGAACGGTGCTTTTTCGATTCGCAACTCCATGGAGGATGTGCGAATCGTAGCCGTTTTCTCATCTTCCACATACGAATGTTTGACAGACCCGAACACTTCTTTTTGCACCATGTAATATTCCGGATCCTCCGGACGGTATCCTTCGGCACCGTCAAAAGAATATTGAATCCGAATCATATTGGCACTGCACA
>CAZUYA010000067.1:0-6268 GCA_964624685.1 uncultured Ruminococcus sp.
GTACTGGAATCAGGGAAGAACGCAGGAAATCAAGGAGCGCGTTTTGCATCTGTAATCGGGGGACGTTTTGTTATTATGAATTATTGTCAATTGAAAAAATGCGATATTGCCAATGGTGAAGGTGTTCGGACAGTGCTGTTTGTATCCGGATGTACCAATCACTGTGAGGAGTGCTTTCAGCCGCAGACGTGGGATTTTGATTACGGACAGCCCTTTACCGCAGAAGTCGAAGAGGAAATCATTCGTTCCTGTCAACCTTATTTTATCAACGGACTGACTTTGTTGGGCGGAGAACCGTTTGAGCCTGCCAATCAACGTGCTTTGGTACCGTTTTTGCATCGGTTTCGTGAATCTTGCCCGCAAAAAACAGTGTGGTGTTTTACCGGTTTTACCTTGGATGCGGAGCTTTGGCGTGACGGGAGTTATCCGAGATGTGAAGTGACGGATGAAATGCTGTCGTTGATTGATGTTTTGGTAGACGGACGTTTTGAAAAAAAGCTGAAAGACATTTCCTTGCGTTTTCGCGGATCGTCCAATCAACGTTTAATTGATATGAAAAAAACCTTGGAATGCGGGTATATTGTTCTTTGGGAGTAAATTTCAATCAAAAACACAGCTTCTCTTTCCATTTCTGGAAAAGGGAAGCTGTGTTTTTGTATTTTTATTTTATGAATTCGTCATTGGATTTTTTGTCAGCATCCATACTGCTATTTTACTGTCATCGTTCCAACGTTTTCCGGCAGATGCATAATCGGTCACAAGCATGTGCGAGCCGTTGCTCAATGGAATCTGTGCCTCTACAATGCAGAGATACGGAGTTACCGATGCATCCGGAAGAATCGCATCCACATAACCGTCTTTCCCGATTGTAATATCAATAGGATCTTCCGCATTATATCCCAATCGGCTTTCCTGTGCCAGCATAATCGGACCGCGGCGCAGAGCAATATGGTATTTGGCAAGCGGATCTTCTTGGTCGAAAGAGGGGACAATATACTGTTCTGCCCAATTGATATGTGTCATCAAAACGTCTGTGCCGTATGATGTCGGATAAATGGCTTGGGTACGCATATCCAAATTCAATGTCAGGCGGTCGTCTTTTTTCCAAATGCGTGAGATGGAAATAGAACCGTCTGTCACCGCCGTGTCTTCTCCGTTGATTTGAACGGTTGTTGTTTGACTCCATGCGGGATTTCTGAGGGCGATTGTAAACTCCTCCTCTTTTTCAAGCAAGAGAGAGAGATTGACGATCCCGGACTTTGGATAATCGGTATCCACAACAAATGTAATGGGATTTCCGTTCGGAGTGGTCGTCCGAATACTTCCGTTGATGTAAAGATTCATTGCAAAGCCGTTTTTTGATGTCAGAAGTTGCATTTTCGGAATCAAACCGTTGCCGGCAGAGGCAATGCATGCGCAACAGCCGTAATAGTGGTTGTCCGGCATGATCTGAAGTCCTCCGACACATTTTCCTCTTTTTCCGACGGTCAGGGGACTGTAACTGTCAAACGGAAGAACTTCCGTTTGCGCATGAGGATATTGCTTTTGGATAAATTCATCTATATTTTGTTCGGTATTGAAAGAACCGAAATAAGCATTGTACAGTGCGATTTCAAACGCATCGGCATATTTGGTGTCTCCGGTAAAGAGGAACATCTGATAAAAGAATTTCATTAATGTCACTGTGACACAGGTCTCTTGCATAAGATCGGCATTGTTCGTGTTGGCTTGACGTACAAAACCATGGTCAAATTGTTCGTGGGTACATCCTGCGGAACCGGTGACCGTGAGTTCGGTTTTCAAAAGTTGTTCGGCAAAATGGATGATGGCGATTTTATATTTTTCAATTCCGGTGACACGATAGTATTCCAGTAACCCTTCAAAGCAGGAGATCATTTCATAGGCTTTGGTAATCGGATATTGATAGGGCGGAAAATGATTTTCAAATGCCAATTCAAAAATGTTGGAAACGGAAGTTCCGCCGCATTCTACGATATAATCGGCAAAATCCAAGTACTTTTTGTTTGCGGTCAGATTGTATAGCCGCACGACCGGTTCCAAGATGGATGAGGAATTTAATCCGCGCCAACAGTTACTCGCTTTTGTGATAGGAATTTTTTTCGGTTCGTCTCCGATTTTTGCCATGATGTAATCCACCTGCCGGCACATGGATGTGATGATACGTGCCTTCAGGGCTTCATCATTGCAAATCTCCAAAAAATACTGCATTCCGAGTAACACATATTTACGCCCCCACATATCCCATCCTTTGAATTCTTTCTCTTGCGGATAGGAACTGATGCGTCCTGTTTCCTCTTGTACATTCAGCATTTCGTTCACGGTTTCGGTGAGGACTTGATAGAGGCTTGGATTTTGTGTGTAAGAGTAGGTCAGGCATGCACCGCGCATCATCTTTCCCCAAAATTCGCAACGCCAACCGTTATCTGTATCGGTTTGCAGTTGGAATTGCGTAACAAAGCGATGCCAATGTTCGGCATCCAATAATTGAATGGATTCGATGTTGCGGATGGCATGATCTACAAATCCGCGATAACTGTATTGGTTGTCATAATCGGCAAACAGTACATCGGTGGCGAGACGCGGAAAATTTGCCGTGTTGGGGGCGTACATTGTTTTCATAAAAACTTCTCACTTTCGTAGAATGGATTTTTTTGATTGATAAAATTTCAAACGATTGTTTTTTCAAAGGGCATCCAGCTCGGCAAGCCAAACGGCGGAAGAAGCATCCGACGGCATACACCAACCGCTGCGCGGAGAAAGTCCGACTGTACCGATGCGGGGACCGTCCGGTAAGCAAGAGCGTTTGAACTGTTGCGCAAAGAATCGGCGCAAAAAGATTTTGAGCCATTTCAACAAAGTCGCATTGTCATAAGTACCGCAAAAAGCATATTGTGCCAAACGATACAGTTTGGAAGGGGAGAAACCGAATCGTAACATGTAATAAAGGTAAAAATCATGTAGTTCATACGGACCGACCAAATCTTCCGTTTTTTGTGCAATGGAGCCGCGGTCATTTGCCGGCAACAATTCCGGTGAAACCGGTGTATCCACAACATCGTGCAGAGCGGTGGCAAGACGAGATTGGTTAGAACGTTCGGCGATATTTGCAACGTGAGTTACCACACGGCGGATCAAAGTTTTCGGAATATCGGCATTGACGCTGTACATGGACATATGATCCCCATTGTAGGTTGCCCAACCGAGAGCCAATTCGGAAAGATCGCCCGTGCCGATCACCAATCCGTTACAATCATTGGCAATATCCATCAGAATCTGTGTGCGTTCTCTTGCCTGTGCATTTTCATATGTTACATTGCGATTGTTTGAATCATGACCGATGTCATGAAAATGGAGGTTGACGGAATCGAAAATATCCACACAACGGAAATCTATGCCCAACTCTTCACACAATACAGTCGCATTGGTCTTGGTACGGGCGGTTGTTCCAAAGCATGGCATAGTTACGGCGATTACATCTGTTCGCCGGCGTGACAGTGCGTCGGCTACGCGCACGGCAACCAACAGTGCAAGAGTGGAGTCCAATCCGCCGGAAATTCCGATCACCATTTTTTGTGCATGAGAACACAGCATCCGTTGCTTCAAGCCTGCCGTCTGCATTGTCAGAATTTGCTCACAACGGTCGAACAGGGTGGAAGATTCATCCGGAATAAACGGATGTTGCGATATTCGGCGCGTCAGAGCGGTCGATGTGACCGGCAGTGAGAACGGAATTATGCGAGGACAAACAAGATCGTCATTCGGTCGATGCACACTCGTTTTACGACGATCGAAAACAAGGCGGTCCAGGTCGATTTCGGTAATGACCAGTTCTCGTGCGGTATCAAACGACTTTCGTTGGGATAATAACGTTCCGTTTTCAAAAATGAAGCATGCACCTCCGAATACGGCATCGGTGGTTGATTCTCCATCACCTGCCGCGGCGGCGATGATGGCACAATGTTCATCGGCTGATTTTAGTTGCAAATTTTGACGAAAGCGTTCCGTTCGACCGATCGCTTCCGGATATGCGGAAGGAATGCAGATCACGGTTGCCTCACCATGGAATGGGTTGCCGCAGAAAGCGGTTGCTCCCTCTGCATGCAAAGCCAATTGGAATGCGGGGAGTGTTTTACAACAAAAGAGCAGATCCGTACCGAACGGAACCGATTGTCCGTCAAATTGTATTTCTTGCGGGGCGGATGAGGCACGGTATGGTACAAACACACGCGCTTCGTGAAGTTCGGCATAGGGGGACAATGTTTGATTGGGGACGATCCCCAAAAATCGTCCGCTTTGGCAAACAGCCGAGCAACGGTACAATTTTCCATTGTGCGACCACGGAAATCCAAGGATCGTTAAAACGGTTGTATCGGCTGTTTCCTTGAGATACTGTTTGAGCGCGTCCGTTGTTGCATTCAGCAGGGCAGAGTTCAAAAACAGATCGGCGCAGGTGGCACCGGTGACGGAAAGAGCGGGGAACACAAGAATTTGCACCTTTCGTGAATCGGCTTCTTTTGTATATTTGATCAGCTCTGATACATTGGAATGCGTATCTGCGAGATGAACAGTCGGCGCGACCGTTGCTACTTTTATAAAACCGTGATTCATAAAAACCTCCTTGAGACGGATTGGTTCCAAAATGATATACCCATATTATAGCATTTTTATATCCGATTTTCAATAGTAATTTGATTTTTCTCCTCAAAAATACGCGAATCAAAAATATGTCAAAAATTGCGAAAAAGAATAGTTGACAAATTCTGAAAAATGAGGTATAATAGAAACGTAGAATGAAACAATGGGGGTGCAATGGTTTCGACGGGGATTTTGAAATACGATCAGCGTGGCGAGCCGGGTAATCTCGAAAACTGCCCAAACTAAAAAATAAACGACAACAATACTGTTGCTATGGCTGCCTAAACTTTTACGCCGAATGGCGTAAAAGCGGCAGTGCCGTAACCTGCGGGTTACCCGTTCCTCCAAAGATTGCCGCGACTTTGGACTGAACGTCATTTGAGCGGCGAACGTGCATCGATCTTTCGCTCTTGAATCGGTCATGAAAAAAAGGGCTACCAATTAAAGAAGCATGTTTGTGTGCGTCTTTTTGCGTGAAATTCAAACCACAGACTGTCCACGAAGAAAGTCGTATGGAAGAATTTTCGGACAGGAGTTCGATTCTCCTCATCTCCACCATTAAAAACGATTAGTCTTGATACAATAAATACAAGGTGTCAAGACTATTTCTAATTGAAAGAATTATTTATAGAAAATTCAATTAAGTTAGAAGAAATTGAATAAAATTGAGAATTTGCTTAATTAAATTTTGATAGGAGATAAAAGAGAATTAATCTTGAAAATTATAAAATGATTTTAAGGTGACTATATGAAAGAAAAAATAAGACAAGTTAAAAATTTTAATTGGCAATTATTTATTGCTTTGTGTGCTTTAGCTTTAATACCTGCAGTTTATCAAACGATAAAAACATTTATTATTTCTTCAAATACTCAGTCTGATGTTTTTGATATAATCGGACAAATGGAGTGGTTTGATTTAATAAATGAAACATTACAGGCATTTTTAATAGTTCCGCTTTATTCTATTTTGAATAAAATTCTTCAAAAAGATAAGGATAATTTTTCAACATATACCTTTAAAACCGGTGTTATTTCTTTTGTAATATACACGCTTTTTTCAATCGGTGTTCTTATTTATGGCGTAGTGTTAATTGAGTCTATGAATACCGATGTAATAAATATTGAAGTGACGAATCGCTATTTACAACTTGAAACCATTGCTTTTATGATTGGTATTATCGTCAGTTTTGTCAATGTCGTTTTTGTTGTTGTCGGAAAATCGCAAAATGTCTATTTCTTTTTAATTGTAAATACGGTTCTATCATTAATTTCTGACTTTATTTTAATTCCTAATTTCGGTGTTTATGGCATCGCTATATCAAATATTGTAGTTAATATTTTTTTGGTTATTTTTAGCTTTTGTTTGTTATATAAACAAGGATACATAAAGTTCTGCAAGTTCCATAGAAGTGATATCTCAATTATAAAATCATGGTGCAAAATTGGTGTTTTTTCAGGAGTACAACAATTTATAGATAATTTGATTTATGCAGTAATGATTTGCAAAATGGTTAATATGGTTGCAGAACAAGGTAACTATTGGATAGCAAATAATTTCATTTGGGGATGGCTTTTAATACCTATAACTGCTTTGGCTGAAATTATAAAACGA
>CAZUYA010000068.1:0-6260 GCA_964624685.1 uncultured Ruminococcus sp.
GCGGCCTCTACCACCCCAAGGTAGCGCGCTACCAACTGCGCCACACCCAGATCGTAATTCAAGATTGATAAACTGAATCCATCCATCTTTTTTATTATAGCATATTCCGACTTGTTTGTCAATAGATTTTTTCAAAAAACGCAAAATATTTTTGTAGAGTGAATTTCCAAAGTAAATTCCACAGTGGAATTTACTTTGGAAAATGAGCTTCAATCGTTGCAAGTGTTTGTTGAAAAGGTGAAGCAATTCGGAGATATTGTAGTACTTGACAAAGTGCTTCTAAATACTTTGATTGAAAAAATGTCATCGGAGAACGGCAATGCATAGACGGTGAGTACACACAAGTGATTACAATTTATTATAAATTCGATAATGAATTTATAATGGATTCGAGTGGTGAAATAACTTGTGCCACATAAAAATAAAAGGATAACTTCTCTAACTAAAACAGCCGGTCACAAGTTCAAGCTCCGTTCGGGGACTTATAAAAGAGAAATCCGAAACTATTTCCGGTAGGCGATGGTTTCGGATTTCTTGTTATTTTTGCAGAAAATACTGTTTTCGGTGTCTTGCAATGATACGCTACATTGTGTAGCATCTGGAGTCCAAATGAAACACCGCAAGTTCCAAATCGAATATCCTTTTGTAGTATTGATGCCAAAACTTAAAACGAAAGGATATTGACTATGAAAAACGAAATGCATTATATCGAAAAAGACGATATGTATGTTAGCAGAACCTTCTTCGTTGTCAAAAAACTGCCAGCCGGCTTCTTCAAGCAATTTGTTTATTTTTATTCTTGCTTTTGCTTCTTTTGCCTTCAGGTTGCTTTGCTCCTATTTTCTATAAAGCTCATCCAACGTTTTACTATCCCTGTCCTTCCATTCAACCCAACCGTTTGTACTACCACCCAAAACAAACATAGCGGCAGAGCTTGGCGAGGTAAATGATACGGAAACCGTCAATTTATATTTTCCGTCAACACAAACAATATTACCATTAGCAAGAGCTGTTTGACGTTGCTTTTCTATTGTTGCAGAGTGGCATTTGCGGTTCATATCAACTTCTGACCCCTCTAAAACCTCGAAGTGTTCGCCATCGTAAACACCAAAAGCAAAAATACTATTGCGAGTGGTATGTAATGTATTGGCTTCATTCAATGTTGTTTTGGAGTTATCCATCTTGTAACCTTGAGTTGCCATAATGAATTGAATTTCTTCGTAAACTTCCTCAATCAACGGCAGGTCATATTCGTCGATTTCATATTTGGGATTGACCGAGTTTTCAACCTTATAACGCTTGGAGTCGTGCGCTTTGCCGATTGCATAAGCTTCAAGACCGCTTATCATATCAAGAGAGAATGTCTTATTGTCAGCCAAGAACAAAATTGCCTTGTTCCAAAAGTCTTTTGAACGATTATGATCATCAAGGCGAACAACGCCATTTCTCGTCTGACCGATATAAATCTGAGCGATCTTGTTATCGTCATTCTCGCTGATCAGATAGTAAATGCCGGGACGATTGATGCCCGAAAACTTCTTGGCTTCCGACAGCAGAGGACGAGGAATAACATAAGTTGTCATCGTAGAAAGATGTCTACGGATGGAGCGAATCCCATCAGGCTGACCGTTGTGATATATGATTTCAAGTTTTTTACTGATTGCCATTTCAGTGTCCTCTGCTTTGTATCATATTGATTTCCGCTTCAAGCTTTGCAATACCATCCATAATTTTCTCAAAGCCTGGTTTATCTCCAAATAGCATATTCTGCATATGTTCGTAGTCATCGAGGAGCTTATCGAGGTTATAATCGGGCGGCATCAATCTCATTTCGAAGCAAATGTCAAAATAACCAAAAAGCAAATTGAAGATTATGGAGAGAAGTTTGAAAAGGTTAAAAACGGGTTTATAGATTTCCTTCTATTAGTCTCCCGTATGTTCGGCAGTTACTTTTGCCGTAATGTTGGCGGGAACCACGTCATATCCCGTTACATGGAACTCAAACATCCCGCGACCTTGCGTCATGGCACGCAATACGATCGGATAATCGGTCAATTCTGCCTTGGGGGCAATTGCTTGTATCACGGTATATCCTTTTTTGGAGGATGCTTCCATTCCCATTACACTGCCGCGCCGTTTATTCAGATCACCCATCACATCGCCGACCAAAGATTCCGGTACCGTAATGTTCAGATCTCCCACCGGTTCCAAAAGCACGGGGGCACCTTGTTCCAGTGCTTTTTTATATGCCAGGGAGGCGGCTGTTTTGAAGGAAAGTTCATCCGAATCCACTGCATGATAAGAACCGTCATAGAGGTCGGCACTCAAGGATTGCATTGGGTATCCGTATGCGCCTTTCAGCATGGCATCTTGGATTCCTTTTTCCACGGCGGGATAAAAATTCTTCGGTACCGTACCGCCAACCACGGAAACGGAAAATGTCAAACCGTCCTCGTCGCCGGGACCAAACCGCATTTTTACATGTCCGTACTGACCGGAACCGCCGTTTTGCTTTTTGTGTTTTCCTTCCACATCGACATTTTTTGTCAATTTTTCGCGATAAGCGACTTTGGGGGTATCAAATCGGACGTTCAATCCAAAGCGAGATTTTAATCTGGAAGCCAAAACGGAAAGATGAACGTCTCCCAATCCATAGATCAACAATTGTTTGGTTTCGGCATCGTTTTCAAAGCGGATGGTATAATCTTCTTCTGCCATTTTTGCAATACTTTGTGAGATCTTTCCTTCATCTCCCTTGGAGACCGGAATCATGACTCGTGTTAAGTAGGGAACTGCGTACCGAATGTGTGCATAAGAAAAGGACTTGTTCCATGTGAGTGTATCATTTGTGTTGGTGTTGTTGAGCTTGGCGACCATGCCGATGTCGCCGCAAGCCAATTCATCCACCTCGGTTTGCTTTTTTCCTTTGACTACATAAATATGTGCCAATTTTTCGGTATCTCCGGTGGTATTGTTTTTCAAAATTTGGTCTCGCTTGATATTGCCGTTCATAACTTTGAAGAAGGACATTTTTCCGACAAACGGATCTGCCACGGTCTTGAAAACGAAAATGGCAGGTTCACCGTCCGGAACGATTTCCATTATGCTTCCGTCCGTCAAGCGTTCTTCTTTTTTTGCGGTGTGCCGCGGGAACGATTCACTGATCTTATCCAACATTGTCCAAACACCCCACAGTTTTGTGGCGGCACCGCAAAACACGGGAACGATGTCTCCGCTGATAATTCCTTCATGGACGGCATTGACCGCTTCCATGTGCGTGATCTCTTCTCCCTCAAAGTATTTCATCATCAGATCTTCGTTGGTACTGGCAACTGCTTCCATCAGCATATCGCGGAATTTTTCCACGGCTTCCTTGGATTCATCCGGAATCAATTCCACGCTGTGTCGTCCGTTGTTATCAAATACGTGTGCGCTTTGATCGATGAGGTCAATGGCACCCACGACTTCGCCGTTTTTAACCATCGGAATGGTCAGGGGGCATACATGCTTTCCGAATCTCTCGTGTAAAGCGTCCAACACTCGCGCAAATCTGGCTTCGTTATCATCAAATTTATTGATAAAGAATGCACGCGGTAAACCGGCTTCTTCGACTGCATCCCATGCAAGTTCCGTGCCGACTTCGATTCCCGCCTTACCGTCAACAACGATTATCGCGCTGTCGGCAACGCGCAGAGCCTGAACGACTTCTCCTGAAAAATCAAGGTATCCGGGAGTATCAATGACATTGATCTTGATGTCCTTCCACATCATGGGTGCCATTGCTGCCGAAATGGAAATGTGACGTGTAGCTTCTTCGGAATCATAATCGCAAACCGTATTTCCGGCGGTTACGTTGCCCAGACGATCACTTTCGCCCGTAATATAAAGCATTGCTTCCGCTAACGACGTTTTTCCCGAACCGCCGTGTCCCAGCAATGCGACATTTCTGATGTTTTTGGTTTCAATCTTAGCCATTGTAATAAACCTTTATTGTACCTTTCATATAATTTCCGGCAGTATCGACGACCGGCTTTCTTTTATTATACAATATTCAAGTTTATTTTTCAAGTAGCTTTTTCAACTTTTCAACCGAGCAAATGTAGAAATCGAGGCGTTTGTTTTGTTTATTTTGTACAAATTATCGGATTTGGAACAAGGTTTTTGCATTTTGAGCGGTGATGAATGCAGCTTCATCGGGTGTACAATCCCAAAGGATTGATAACGTTTCCAAGGTATAGGTTAGCAGACCGGAATGGTTCAAACTGCCGCGCAGAGGATGCGGTGCTAAATACGGTGCATCCGTTTCAATCAACAAACGATTTTTTGGTACAGCCAGGGCGGCTTTTCGAACTTTTTCTGCATTTTTGAAGGTTAAACTGCCGGAAAACGAGAGATACCAACCGCGTTGTACCAGTTCCCGCGCCATTTCGGAACTGCCGCTGAAGCTGTGAAATACTCCTGTGACATCCGGATATTCGGAGATGATGTTTAGGCAGTCGCCGTGTGCTTCGCGGTCATGGACGATGACGGGAAGGTTCAACTTTTTTGCCAAATCCAATTGTGCACGAAAAAAGAATGCTTGTTTTTCTTTATCCATCGGAATTTTTCCGTTGTCATAGGACTGCCAATGGTAATCCAATCCGATTTCACCGATTGCAACCAATTTTTGTTGACGGCGCGTGTTCGGATCTCCCAACAGATGGCAAAGTTCCGAAAGTGCCGATTCGGCGTCCGAAAGGAAATGGCAGTCTTCCGGATGAATCCCGACTGCCGCATACATGCCGTCCCACAGTGCGGCTTGCTCCAATGCCATACGAGAATTTTGGCAGTTGGTTCCAACATTGAGTATCCATCCCACCGGGGCCGGCATCACGGAATGTAAAACGTTTGCAGCACCGCCGGGGATTTCTTCAAATCGACGATCAAAATAATGTGCATGAGAATCAAAAATACGGTTCATTGGATTTTCCTCAAAATTCATTCTTGAGACTACGGTGAAACAAATGTCCGATCTCGTCTCGGACATCTTTTCCTTCATACAGTACGTGGTAGACCGCTTCGCAAATGGGAAGATCGATGTTGTGCTTTTGCGCCATATCGTGTAATGCGTGAGCTGTATAGTATCCTTCTGCCAATTCGGTATAAGATTCGCCGCGTACCAAAAGTTCGCCAAAGCGGCGGTTATGTGAGTACGGAGAAAATACGGTTGCTTCATAATCGCCCAAATGACAAAGTCCGTAAGCCGAGGATGGGTTGCCGCCCATGGTACCGATCAACCGTGCAATTTCTCCCGTTCCGCGACTCATCAATGCACCTTTCAACGAGGAGAGTTCCATTCCGTCCAACATTCCCGCTGCAATTCCGATGACATTTTTTGATGCGGCTCCCAATTCACTGCCGATCAGATCCCGCCCGTAATAAAAACGAATCAGGTCACCGGAAAAAGCGTCAACCAGTTGTCGTGTAACGGCTTCGTCACGGCTGTCAATGACCATGCAGTTCGGAATTCCCGCATAGAATTCCTGTACATGTCCGGGACCTAACCAAACTGCTATGCGGTTGGAAGCGTCTGTTGTTTCCTCGACGACTTCCGACAACCGTTTGCCGGTTGAAATTTCAATCCCTTTCATGCAAAGTACAAAGGTTTTGTTTTTTAATCCCAATGGACGCAATTCCTGTTCCATCAATCGTCGCAATCCCTGTGAGTTGATGGAAATGATGATCACATCCGCGTCGATGATGCGAGAAAGATCCGTGGACAGTGTCACTTCATCCGGTAAAGCCAACAGATCGTTGCTTCTCGTTTGTAAAAAAGTTTGCATATGTACAGACGTTGTCCGACCGTACAAAGTTAATTGATGCCCTTGACGGGAGAGGTACCATGTAATGAGCGATCCCCAACGTCCGCAACCGATTACAGTAATCTTCAAGTTCTATCTCCTTTCGGAAAAATCATAATTTCCATCAATATTATACCGCTTTCCTCACGTCTTGTCAAGTGAAACGTTCGGAATCGACAGAACATGGTGATGAAATTTTCCAATGCAGCTCTGTCGGCGAGGCAACGGAATGTACGGTCGCTCCGAGTTCCTGTTTTTGTAAAATATGACTTGAATGATTTATGGTTTTATGCTATAATTATAGTATCATTAGCAACCCCATTGAGCGGAACGGTACAAGCCGCCAAGCGGCAGATTGGAGCATGCGGCATTGCGAATGATAGAAAGGAAGATGTTCCGGGGCTAAACAGAGTGACGGAT
>CAZUYA010000069.1:0-5549 GCA_964624685.1 uncultured Ruminococcus sp.
GCAGAGAATTAGGATATGTTTTGAGTAAAGACTATTGGGGAAAAGGACTTATGCCGGAAGCCGTAAATGCAGTTAAAGATTATTTGTTTAATGAATTGAATTATGATTTCCTGATTTGTGGTTACTATAATTTTAATGAACAATCAAAACGAGTTCAAACAAAATGCGGCTTCAGACCATATCGTTCGCTTGTCATGACAACGCAAATGGAGACAAACGAACAAGGCACATTGATGTTGTTGATGAATCCTAAGAAGAATATCAAATTGGTTTTTTCACATCCGGAAACCTTAATCTTTGAAAATTGGTAAATTCCGATTTGTAGGCATTTTCACTCTACCGTTGGTTGATATCTCCCCACTAAACCAACGGTATGTGTGTTTTGTATGCAATAACGGTTATACTGTGTGCGAAAGGAGGCAGATTATGAACCAAACAAAAATCGGAAAATTCATTGCCGAGTGCAGAAAGCAAAAAAATTTAACGCAAATGCAGTTGGCAGAAAAGTTGAATATTACCGATAAAGCAATATCAAAATGGGAGCGTGGTTTGTCATTGCCCGACTCCTCGATCATGCTTGAATTGTGTGGTATTCTCGGCATCACAGTAAATGATTTATTAAGTGGGGAGGTAATTTCAATGGATCATTACAACAAAAAATTAGAAAAGAACTTGCTTGAAGTGATAAGACAAAAAGAAAAGGCAGACAAGCAATTGCTGTCTTTGGAGATTTTTGTGGGCTATATGATTTCAATCATTTTTATATTGCTCGTATTCGTTGCTTCGTTTATTCAAATGGCAAGTTGGTTAAGAATCACCCTGATTGGTATTGGATTGATTCTTTTTGCAACAGGTATCGGCTTTGCAATCAGAATTGAGCAAACGGCAGGATACTATGAATGTGCCAAATGCGGATATAGATATGTTCCCTCATACAAAAGCGTACTTATGTCGGCTCATAGGGGCAGAACAAGACATATGCGTTGCCCGAAGTGCAACGAAAAGTCTTGGCAGAAAAAAGTGATAAGCAAGGACTAAGCAATTTTTTCAACGCTATATAAATATTGAAACAGAAAACGCCGTAGAAATACGGCGTTTTCTGTTTCCCCAAAATCTTCAATTTCCATACATCACCACAGGTTGGCATCAATACTTTATGTTCCTTTTCCGAAAGGCTCATAACAAAATTCACAAGATAAGTGAAATCAAGCAAATCTGTGCTTTGTTCGGTCAATCCCGTTGGGAAAGCATTTTTTCTTCTTGACCGATATAATAGGTCTGTTTGCCAAAGTAAATCGCAAAATGGATGGCAAGCAAAGTCAGCGCAAGCCAAATCAACGTATCAAAATCAAACGGATTCGTTTCCGCACGATTCAACAGAGAAGACGCTTCCCCATTGCAAACAATCGTCACGGATTGAACACGATCAAATACCGTTTGTGTCCGAACATCGTACAAAATATCCTGTGCCAACCGCGATTCCAACACAAAACCTTCCAATGAGATCTCCTGCTCGGTTTGTCCATCACTCACCGTGATCTTGAGAGCATCCACCGTCAACGGAATATCCCCCTCATTGAGTAAACTTCCCCTGATCTGCGCAATGTACATCTGCGACTCTTGATCCAACAAAGATGCCGAAACCGTGATCGGTTCTTTGACCGTCACATTCGACGCACGATTCGGAACAAAGATCGTCAACAGCATAAGCACGGCAAACAACACTCCCATCAGACCAAACAAAACCGTCAATACGGGATACCGAATTTTTTTGTTCATCAACACGACCTCCGTCACAAAAATTCTCCGCGATATAGAATCTGCCGCAATTCATTGGTCTCATTCACCAATAATAAGTCGGCACGTTTTCCGCTTTCAATACTTCCCACAATGCCGTCCAAACCAACCATGCGTGCGGGATTCCATGTAGCACAGGCAATGGCGTCAGCAAGTGAGCAATCGGCAAATGCCATCAAGTTTTTCACACCGTCCCACAAATTCAACGTACTTCCCGCAATCGTTCCGTCATGCGTCAAAGCTTGACCGTTTTTGACGATCACAGGCATACCGGCAATGGAATAATCACCATCCGGACAACCCGTTCCAGCCATGGAATCGGTAATCAATACCGTGCGGTCAACACCCAAACAATGATATGCCAATCGCACAATATCGGGGCACAGATGAATTCCGTCCACGATCAATTCCCCGTATCCTCCGCCGTTTAGCGCAACCGCAACGGCACCGCCTTCTCTATGATGTAATGGCGGCATGGCATTGAACAGATGCGTAAAAGAGGTCGCGCCGCGCCGAAACGCCAATTTTGTCTGTTCAGCCGTGGCACAGGTGTGCGCCAATCCCAAGGTTGCCCCCATTTCCAACGCTTTGGCTGAAAAAGAGCCGTCCGAATCCAATTCCAATGCGGCACTGACATGGCAGGGAAGATGGATCGCGGACAGGCAAACTTCCAGATCCGAAGCCGACGGCATAACCAACAATTCAGCCGCATGTGCGCCTTTCTTTGCCGGATTGAGGTAGCGACCTTCCAAATGAATCCCGTCAAATCCGCATTGTTCGATCCGTGCAATGGAACGGAGCCATTCCTCCCGTGTCGCCGATGCCAACGTTGCCATGACGGAAGTCACACCGTGGCGCGCATAGTCCTCCTTCATCAGCTGCATCTGATCGGAAGTCGCATCATTGAAATCAAACCCAATGCGTCCATGCGTATGAACATCTACCAGCCCCGGCAAAACCGTCATTCCCGTAATATCAATCACTTCATCAGCCGAAGCGTCGTAACAATCGGCACCAACGGCACGAATGGTTTCATCTTCAATCAAGATCGGACAATTCTCCGAAAATGTATGATCGGTGTTCCAAACACGACCACCTGCGAACATTTTTTTCATTTTTTGAACTTCCTCCCGCTTCGATTTTTTATCGTATTGCATATTACCTTTGATCGAGGTAAAGAGATGGCAAAAATCAGTAAGACGGCACCGAATCTCCGAAAGAAGCGGTGCCGCCGAGTTTATTCACCTTCCGCAACGGAAACAGCAAAATTGATCGAGCCGCTGTATGTTCCGGCAACGGTAATATTTTGTCGATCGATCCGAATGTACCCCGTTTGAGTTCCCGGTGCCGTAAAATAGGCAAACACATCTCCGTTTTTCATCGGCGATTGCAGGTCAAGCGGTCCGTACACTGCAAACGGCAATGCAGCATCCTCTGTTGCATGACGTAAGACAAAGGCATCGGTTTCGGAATACAACCGCACGCACAACCGCCGTCCGTTCAAAAACTCGACTTCGGAAACGGAAATATCAAATGCCTGAGAATAAACATCACTCCCCGTTGTACGATATAATTCCTGTGAACGAATCGTTGTCGGAATGGTCAGCTCATAATTGGGAGAATTTTCAGCAATCGCCGTTGCAGACAGATTTGTATTTTGCGTTGCGGCACACAAAACCAACGGAACGGCAACCAAAAAACACATGGCAAGAACCAATAACAGAATTCGATAACCCGGTTGCGATTTCATCGTTCTCCCCCCTTATTCTTCCACAGATTCCAAATCAATTGCAAATGTCAAAATACCGCCGTAAACTCCGGACTGCGTGATTTGCGATTGATCCACACAAATCCATCCGGTAACACTGCCGTCCGTTGTAAATTCGGCAAAAGGCATTCCGCCGACCAGTGCCGTACCTCCGTTTGCCTGTAAACAGACTTCATACGGGAGAACCGTTCCGTCCGAATCCCGCAATACAAAATTTCCGTCAGCCGCAGTCAGCGTTACAACGATCTTCTGCTCGCCGAACAAATTGGAAATCCCGCTTGCACTGACCGTAAATTCCGTGCAACTGATACGTTCGGCATCTGTCGCATCAGTCTGATGCAATTCTCCCAAATCAATACTGTTCGGGATGGTCACGGTATAGGTCGGTGCTGGTACGGAAGCATTGACGAACAGGGCAACCGATTGAACATGGGGAGAGGTTCCCACTGTAAATTCCGTTCCGTTTTCCAAAACAACCTGTACCGCCGAGGCACTCGGCGATGAGGAGCCGTCTCCCAACTGACCGCTTCCGTTTTCACCCCATGTCCACACCGTGCCGTCCTGTGCGATCACGGCACCGTTGACATATCCGGCATCCATCATCAAGGCAGTCAATCGCTCCGAAGCATTTCCGATCGGAAACTCGGTCAAGGTCAATTGTGAAAGTTCCTCCGAACTTCCGAGACACGCACCGGCGGTATAAAGCGTTCCGTCGGCGTCCATGACGACGGTTTGATTGGCAGACACGGCGACGGACAACGGTTCCGTTTCTCCGAGTGTTGCGAATTTAAGAACGGCAGAACCGCTTTCCGCGGAGAGTCCGTTTGCAAACTGACCGTACCGATTGTACCCCAACGATGCGACCGTCCCGTTTGCAAACAACATCGTAATAAATTTTTCACCAATCGCCACCGCGCTTGTCCGAGACGATGGGAGGTTGGATTTTGTCAACCTTTGCGGCAGTAAGGTTTGAGATGAATCAACACCAAGCTGAAACGAATCATTCTTGCCCCACAACCAAACGGATCCGTCGCTCGCAATTGCCGCTGCCGATGAAAAATCGGCAACAATGTCGATGACAAATACACTGTTCAAAGCAACCACTTCCTGCGGTTGCGCACATTGCGCGCCGACAGTTGCAGAATCGACACCTAACTGCAAAGACGCATTATTTCCCCACGCATAAACTTTTCCGTTTTCGCTTAACGCCAAGGAAAACTGTTTTCCAGCCGCAACGGAAACAATCCGTTGCCCGGACAAACTTTCCAATTTGGTCGGAACCAATACCGCACTGTTTCCTTCCATTCCCAATTGACCGTATTCATTGGATCCCCATACATAAACTTCTCCGCTCGACGACAACGCCAAGGCATGATCAAATCCCGCACTGACCTGTATCAACTGTACCGCTTGCGGCATGGTGACCGCAACCGGGTGAGAAGAGGAATTCGTACTGCCGTTTCCGAGTGTTCCGGAAACATTTTCACCCCATGAATATAAATGCCCCGTGGAATCCAGGGCAAGTATAAAGGCATTTCCGACACTGACCATCGGTGCAACCGTGTCGGAGGTACTTGCCTCCAAAGGAAAGACTCCGCACCATGCGGTCAACATTGCCACGCATAGCAACAAACACAATAACCGTTCTCCGATTGCTTTCATCATAAATCTGTCTCCTTCCGAAAGTTCAAGCAATGAAATCATGATTTGTCATTTGGGGTTGTTTTTGCGATAGGGCTTTATTTCGGATCATAGCATCTGCATTCCGATCCATCAAATTCGAACCGTTTGCTTGCTATCAAGTGTTCAAAAAGAGTTTTTACTTCAAGTTACACAAAAAGACTTGACAATTTCAAAAAAATGTGATAAAATAACAGTATCGTTGTTGTTCGATCATTCGACTGACTGCATGTCCCGTTTACGGAGAGTTATCGAAGCGGTCATAACGAGGCGGTCTTGAAAACCGTTTGAGGGCAACCTCACG
>CAZUYA010000070.1:0-5290 GCA_964624685.1 uncultured Ruminococcus sp.
GATGCCGTTCCAAACATCGCTTGCAACTTGTCGCGATTTAACCTTTATACTTTTTTGCCGTAATCAATCCGAGAGCGAGAATCGCAACGGATACGCCAATCCAAATCCATGCGCTCGCATCGGATTCGGGTGCGTGATTGCCGTCGGTATCGAAAGAAAAATCTCCTCCCGGCATTTGCATATTTCCGCCCGAGGGACGGCTATCCGCATTTTCCCCGTTTTCTTCCGAAGTGTCGGACGGCGCATCGCCGTTTACATCATCGGAGGCTTGACCGGGAAAATTGCCGCCGCTCGGCATATCCGACGGATCAAAATCATCGGGCAGATCGTCGGGGAAAGCTCCCGACATATTGTTTCCGCCTCCCGCTCCCGAAATGTCGGGAGGAACATTGCCGTTTCCGTTGTCGAAATCCCGACCGTGGAAATTACCGTCGCTCGGCATATTGTTTTCGACACTTTCACTCGAAGTCCGAGAAATCCGTACATCGGAGCCGTTTGACGCAAAGCCGTTAAATTTGTCCGTATTGTCGGGCATATTCGGCATGGCTCCTCCTCCGTTACTGTCGGGTGTACCTGGCATATCTCCGCCGCCCATGGAGCCCATGTCCGACAAGTTGATGTCGGACGCATCCGCATAACTCATGTTCGCACTTGTTTCCCCGTTTTCAAGTTGCATGGAAATACTCTCGCTGCGAAGAGTGCAGAATGCGCGAATTGTTTTCACGCCCAACTCAAATTCATCGTAGGTATAAAATGCGGTCGGGTCTTTCGCCACATAGTCTTTGATTAAATTGTAAGCATTGTCAATGATACCGTCAATGTCCACGCTACTCAAAAACTCCGCAAAATATTGATGATAAAGTTGCGTGTATTCTTCGTCGGAAACAATCCAGTTCCACATGGGACGATCTTCGCCCGAGCCGTTATCAACAGGTGAGTCAATCGGTGTGTTGACGGTCTCGGTGGCATTACCGCTCTGAAATGTTCCGTATGCAAGGTTATAATCCCACGGAATCATGGCGAGTTTTCCGTCTTTTTCGTAAAGATAATAGTTGTGAACCATGGAACCGGTGTAGCTGTCACCGTTGCAAACATAATTGTGTACGACAAAATAACGAATGACTTGTTCCGTATCCACGACGGATTCCGTGTCCTCACGGACGGATAACTTTTTCAGAGATTCAATCAGTCTTGTTTGGTCCGCCTCGGTAACATCCGTCTTTGCGTTGTTCCAAATATTGGAGTAGCTGCTTGTTTCATCGTCAATGTACTTCAGCTTCACATCGTCCGAACCCATTCCGCCGAATCCGCCGCCCTTTCCGTCCTTGTCTCCGAACATGTCGGACGGCGCAAAATCTTCGGGGATGTCTGACCCGTCAAATCCGTTCGGCATTTTCTCGCCGACCGAGAACGGCATGTCTGGCATTTTCCCGCCGAAGTCTGAAGACATGTCAAACTCTCCGAATCCGTTTTTGTCGGAAGCGTCGCCGTTTGCTTCGCCGAAATTGAAATCACCGATATCAAAGTCACCGCCGTTGCCGCGACCTCCGCCGAAGCTCATGCTGTCCGGCTTATAAAGTTCTCCGCAGTCGGAGCCGTAATTACGTTCCAAAAAGGCTTCTTCCACGCCCTCGACCGCCAAATACAGTCCCCAGTCCTCACCGTTGACCGTAATATAAACATAGCTGCACAAAGAAGAATTGACACCGAACTCATTCATCATGGTGTAGGTCAGATAATCTTTCATCATGGTGGAATCCTGAATCAGATTATTCAGGCTCAGCTTGTCAAGTCCGTGATAGCTCTTGTTTTTGTCATAATGGTCAAACTCGATTTTGAAGCTGTAACGTTCGCTTCCGAGTGTTGCGACAGTGGAAAGAGAGGTGTTTCCTTTTGTACGAATGCCCACATTTTTATACGACTCTCCGTCGATTACCACATTGGCTTTATAATATTCTTCGCTTGCGGCATTGTCGATCATGTCATCCCACTCGTTCGTCACGATGTCGACGGTGTGAACTTTTGTATTGTCAAAAAGCCGATTTTCATATCCCATCGTCGTTGCCGCAACCTCAATTCCGAGTGCGGCGCCGTTCATAAACAAGATTGTTACAATCAGCGTTATCGCTGTCACAATCACTGCGATGCGATCAAAATATTTACTCCCCGACATAGTCTTACCCCATGTAATCCCCGTTGTAAGAGACGATCACCGCGCTGTTGACACCCGACATTTCAGAAAGAATATTGATAAAGTCGGTATCATCTTCTTTCAGTCGCACTTCGATGTTCAGCTCAATCGCACCTTTTACGGCGGATTTGCTCTTGAGCGTGGAACGGGTTACATTTTTCGCAAGGAAGTCCTTTGCCGCAATTTCCGCATCGTGATCGGTGCAACTCAGCACCACCATGTAAGGATGGGTATTTGATTTTTTATTGACAAATATCAGAAGAATGATTCCGATGCAAACGCTTCCGATAATCGCAAGAGGAATCAAGCCCGCCGCCAAAATAATGCCAGCCGCAATCGACCAAAACAAGAAAGCAATATCCAGCGGGTCTTTAATGGCGGTACGGAAACGGACAATGGACAGCGCACCCACCATACCGAGAGACAAGACAACATTGCTCGTCACGGCAAGAATTACGGTTGAGGTGATCATTGTCAGCGCAATGAGCGTTGTGCCGAATCCCGCGCTGTACATGACACCGCGGTAAGTTTTTTTGTACACAAGAAAGATAAACAGACCGATGCCGAAAGAAAGGGCAATGGTCAATATCATATCAAAAATGCTGATAGCCGTTACATTTTCCAAAAAGCTTGATTTGAAAATATCATTGAAAGTCATGAATTTTGTTCTCCTTAATTATTCAAAGTTTAATCGTACATCCGACAAGCGGCATATTTGGAATAGGCGGTAACATGTCTGTCTCCGAGTTGCACCGCATCCCGTATCACATCGGGCAGAAAATTATCCCACTTCACTTCCAAAATACAAGGCGATTCCGGCACGGGAATCGTCGTGCAATCGGGATTCAGAAAATCCGTACAACGCAGTGCGGTGCGGATGTTACAGTCAAGTGTCACCCGAACATTTCCCGCATTAAATACAAACGGCTCTCTTGTATAGTCCACGATCACTTTCGGCATCAGCCCTTCATTGCGAATACGTGCGTAAAAGCCGCGAATGACTTCATCGGTGCTTTTTGCCATCCATGTTACGTTTCCGTCTGCGATTGCCTGCGCTTGTTCTTCTGTCAGAGTTGCGGAATCCTTATATCCCAGACCGCCATGCTTGAATTTTCGCTCCAAATGAATGACGGATGTATCATGATTATACAGGCGTATCCGATATTTTTCACGGATATTCATTCCGTCAAGCTTTTCACGAAGCGCCTTATCATACAGATTGTCGAAATACAGACTGCGAATCTCGTATTTACCGTTTATTGCATGAGGATCCGATGTCATAACGGCTCGTAATCTTTGCCGCAAAATCAGCATATCCGAATTGCCGATTTCGTGCTTTACTTCATGTCTGAATTGCAAATCGCATTCCTCCTTTCCGTCCTATATTATACCCCCCGAACCTATGACTTACATTAGAAAAACCTCCCCGTCCGTGATTACGAACGGGAAGGTCTGTGAATTTTCCGTGAAATACCGTCAGAACCGTGCAATGAAGCGAATCGTTCCGCTTTTTGTGTATTCCGCTTTCAAAGTTCCGCCGAAATTCTCCGCAATTGCACGCGCGGCGGAAAGCCCGATACCGTAGCCGGAAGCATTGCTGTCCTGAGTTCTGGAGTTGTCGCCGCGGTAAAAACGTTCGAACAGACGCTCCGGGTCGATGACATCTGGTGCTTCACAAGTGTTTTCTTCCGTAATTTTGACATGTTTGCCGTCGGCAAACACCGAAAAACAAATACTTCCGTCTTCGGGTGTATACTTTACCGCATTGTCCATAAGTACGGATATCATCTGTATGAAAGTATCCTCATGAAGTTGCATAACCACACCCGATTGTATTTCCGTCGAAAAGGCGATTCTCTTTTGTGCCATCGCATCTTCATAACCGAGAAGCAAATTTTGAATATTTTCGCTGATGTTGACCGCTTTCACCGGCAGTTTGATTTCTTCATCCAACTTTGCAAGGGTCAGCAGATTGGACATCAGCACATTCAACCTTTGGGTTTGTCGGCGAATATTTTTGCTGTATTTCGTTTCTCCGTTGATCAGCGCCGAGGCATCGTTGTTGGATTGAATAATCGCAAGAGGCGTCTTCAGCTCGTGCCCCGCGTTGGTGATAAACTGCTTTTGTTTTTCCATTCCTGCCAAAATCGGACGAACCATCCGCTTTGAAAAAAGAACGACGAACAGCAAAACCGCAATCCAACAAACAACCGCTATGGCGCAGGAAAGACTCAGCACCATGATAAAAGTCTGTGTTTGACCCGATGTATCCATAAAGAAGATAAGGCTGTCTTCGCCGAATTGCTTTTTCTCGTATTTATAAGCGGAAATTTTCCCGACGTTTCCCGTAACCTGCATGGCATATTGTCGGGCTTGCTCCGCAGTAACGGAAGAAATCTGGTCGATGTTCACATCCGCGACATCGCCGTTTGCGTCAAGGCGCACCATAAAAAACCGTGCGGATTTTACGGTATCCATATTCATCGGCTGTCGGAACGGTCCTCTGTCGGGAAGTTCTTTTTGCTGTATCCGATCGTTTCCGTCCGCAATTGTGCGAAGGACGTCGTCGGACTGTCTGTCAAGGATGACCCAACTGAAAATATTGATGGCACCTATCAATACAACAAGCAAAATCGTCACTGCGGACATGGCGAAAAAAATGAACTTTTTCCGCAAAGTTTTCTTCATTTCGACACCTCCAAGCGGTATCCGATGTTTCGCTTTGATACGATTTCAACGGCAGAATTCATAGCGGTAAGTCTTTTTCGCAGATAGGAAATATAAAGCCAAACGCTGTTCGTGTCCGTTTCCGTATCATACCCCCACGCCTTGACAAGCAAATCTTCCGTGGAGAGAAAAATATTGTGATTTACCATCAGTTGTTCCATCAGGCGATACTCTTGCTTCGTAAGAACGAATTCGCTTTCTTTGCAGAAAAGTATCCCTGACTGAATATTTAACGCCAAATCACCGAACCGAAGCAAATCGGGATGAAATTCTTCCCTTCTGCGAAGCATTGCACGAATGCGAGCCAACAACTCCCCCATGTCGAAAGGCTTGGGCAAATAATCGTCCGCTCCCGCATCAAGTCCGCGTATG
>CAZUYA010000071.1:0-4731 GCA_964624685.1 uncultured Ruminococcus sp.
GATTGCATCTCCATCACTTTAACGGTATCACCCAAAATGTTTCTTGCCGGTTCACCGAAAATATTCTTGTCGGTGGCGGACCATGTGTCGGTTACTTCTGCCATGGGAGAGGAAGGAGTAATCGGATAGATGGCAGCAACCTCGGTAAACGCATAGGAAACGTGTGCCGCGGCAGTATTACCATCCATGGAAATTTTTCTTCTTTCGATAGCCATTGGATTCAAAGACCTCCTGATATTTTTTTCAGATGGATAAACTCTATCTCGTTTAATATCATACCATAATTCCCTTCAAAAGTAAATAGATTTTTGAAAATTTTTCATCAAAATATAAGGAAAACGGGGAAAAATACGGGTTACGCGCTATATGGAACGCAATTCCGTGGGGGTACACCCCAAACAATGCTTGACAACACGAGAAAAGTATTTGACATCACGGAATCCGCAAGACAGAGCCACCGCCTCCACGGTTTCCGTTCCGTTCGCCAATCGACGTTGTGCCGCACGCAACCGAATCTCGGTCAAATACTTGACGGGCGATTTTCCGTAACGCACATAAAAATTTCTCCGAAACGCAGATTCTGAAATTCCGGCGCGCGTACAAACCGAAGCAATGCTGATGTCGGCATCCGCATATCCTTCCAATAACAAAGACAATGCGTGCAAAAACGCCGGATTTTCAATTTCTCGTTGACCATCCCGCTCACACAGTGCAGAAAGGATTCTGTAGAACATGGCATTTGCTTCCATTCGAGCCGCAATACTTCCGTCGGAAAACGTTTGTTCAGCCGCACAGAACAGCTCCATCAACGTACAACCATTGCACGGAGTATAATTTTCAGCACTCCCGATCGTACCAGATTCCCAAAAATGGATCGCTATAATTTCTCCGTCCGTATGATCGGCATCATATCCCACCCCGTGCGGCACATACATCACATCACCCTCCGTGGATTGCAATCGTTTTCCTCCGTCGAACGAGAAACTTCCCTGCCCTCGCACACGCAAAACCAATGCGCCAAACGGGCGTGGCCTGACATAACGATGCCATGCCTCCCATGAAACGCGGTCAATCGCAAAAATACGTGCCGTAAACTCTCCGCTTTCAAAAAACATCCGTCTCCCCCACCCCACTTTCTTCCGAACCGTTTTGCAGATTCATTATACCATTCGGTCAAGAATTTGTCAAGCTCGAAAAATCCACTTTGTTTTTGATTTTGTGGGTTGACAGTCCTCCTGTTTCATAGTACAATAGTGCTATCAATCTCAAAAAACGGAGGACTGTTTTTTATGGAAAACAAAACATACTATCGCTTCGGATCCGACACAATCGCAAAAATACCGTTCGGGGCAGACGTAGAAGTTCTGTCGGAACTTTGGAACGGATTTTGTTGCCGCATGGGAGAATTAAAAACGGAAATCGGAGAAAAAAATCACATTTCCATCGGAAATACACACAAACCGACTTTGTCCGAACAAGAGGAATTTACCGTTTGCATTCGTCCGGACGGAATCGGCATCGTCGGACGTGATCTTCCCGCGTTGATGCGCGGATTTTCTTCCCTGATGTTGCAAATCGAAGCATTTGACGATGGCATTTCAACCTTCCGTATCCCATGCGGCGACCTTCACGGGGCGTTTTCGATTTCCAGACGCATGATCCACCTGTGCGTCTTTCCGTCCACCTCTTTGAACGAATTGCGCCGTTTGGTGCGTTTTTGCGGTGTCCTGTCTTATACGCATGTGGTATTGGAATTTTGGGGAATGCTTCGCTATGATTGCCTAAAAGAATTGGCATGGGAAAACGCCTTTTCCAAAGATGAAATCCGACCAATTTTGCGAGAAGCGCGGGCACTCGGCATGGAACCGATTCCGATGATCAATCATCTCGGTCATGCCTCCGCAAGCCGAATTGATTCCGGAAAGCACGTGGTACTGGATCAAAATCCGCGCTTGCAACCCCTCTTCACCCCAGACGGCTGGTGTTGGAACATCTTCTCCGAACGTCCGAAACAACTATTAAAACAAATGCGCGCGGAACTTTCCGAACTGTTCGATACCGGTGATTACTTCCATATCGGCTGTGACGAGGCTCATATTTTTTCATCGGAATACTACCCGCTTGACGGACTTTGCGCGTATTTGAAAGAGTTGACGGCTGACGTGATTGCCGAAGGTCGCCGACCGATCCTGTGGGGTGATATGATCGTTCCGTATGACACCGATTCCGATTGTCCGGAAAGACGATCAGCGGCAAAAATGCAAGAAAACAAAATGCGTCCATTGATGCACGCCCTGCATCCGCAAAGCGTGATTGCCGATTGGCATTACGACATCAAGACCGCGCCCGTCCCCTCCACATTGATCTTTCAACGTGCCGGATTCGATGTGCTCGGTTGCCCGTGGGACAACAAGCAAAACATCGACGCCCATCGGATGACCGCCGTGGATCATCAAACCTACGGTCTGATGATGACGACTTGGCACACATTACACAAAGGCATCAGCAGCGTTCTGTACTTTGCGCGCCGTTGCGGATTGCCGACAACCGATTGGAGCGACGCTTGCGGACATCGAAATCTGGAACCCGCCGTTCTTTTGCGCAAACTCTCGCCGGAAGGCATCGCTTATGCCGATTGCGGCTTTTGCAAAAAGCAAATCTTTGAAACGGTCGAATGGTAAAGCCGTAAAATCCGCTTTTCCTTGAAATCGCATATCCTGCTTTGATGGAATTCAATCACTTTTTTTCACTTTTTTCAAATGTTTTTTGCCTTTTTTTATATTGCAATACTTACTATCATTTGGTATAATAAACAAGACGACATCATTGCGTCAAAATCAAAAAAGGAGCCGATTTTCAAAATGAAATTGAACACTTTGGAAGAGCAAAAAAGACGAATCGAAAACATTCGATATGCATTCGAACATGTCAAACAGTTTACCAAACACGTGCGCATCCGTGATTATTTGCCCGGGCAAGTGACCTATAATTTGGGACCATACCCTGCAAAATTTTCCATCGAGCCGACCGAATATGACGAAAAACTGATTCAAAGCCTTGCCGAAAAGGGGGTTGAATTGATTCAGGTACATGAAGATTGGAACGATTCCATCCGATTATACGGTGCCGATAAATACAGCTCGCACGATCCGAACGGAATGAAAAATTTTATCAAGCTTTGTCACAAAAACGGGATCAAGATCATTCCCTATCTGTCTGCTTTTTATTTTGATCGTCGCGATCCCGATTTTCGGCGTGATTTTATGAGATATGAGTCCTATTTGATCGGCGAACACTTTGAGTATGCCAATTGCAGCGGTGCCTCCGAAACATGGGGAACTTATTTCTTTGAAAAAATGAAACGGGTGTTCGACGAATATGAATTTGACGGCATTTACGACGATACCGGGTGCGAAGAATTTTCCAAACGCCATCACGCGGCAAAAGCCGCTGGGCGTCTCTACTGTACACAAAAAGAGATTCAATACGATCCTTATGAAGAAGATTTTTACGCACGGATGTATTCCTTTGTGAAAGAAAATCACGGAATCATGAAAATGCACTACTCCAATGCCTGCCGCCCCGCCTCCGACGAAAAATTGTATGATTATCTGTGGGTTGGAGAAGGGGTAGCCGATTTGGACGGAATGTTGGAGACCATGGAGTTTGATCCGTACCTGGTTCCTTGCCCCGACTTGCGTTGGACCAACGATGAGGACGTAAAGCGGTTATTCGCACAATCCATCCCGTTCCTGCAATTCCCGTTGCGTCCGGACGGCAGACCGTTCCAAGCAGAAAAACTGATCTCCGTCCCCGGCGTTTCTTACACCACGACCGGAATCTACGAATACTTCCAAAAAATGGCAGAGTATGATCGGACGCATCCGGACGGTCCGCATATCTACAGCTCTTGGTCTGGCATTCCGGATAATGTAGAATACCGTGAGGCATGGTTCCGCTATTTGGCACTGTACCGACCGATGGTAGAAGAAAACAACGTTTGCCATATGAACATCACGGAAAGCACAATCACCAAAGCCCCCTTGCCGGAACATGTGTACATGAGCTTGTTTACGGGCAATGAACAATATTTGTGCATCTCCAATCTTTCCAAGCAACCGCAAATCATCGCATTGGCGGAAACTTGGGAAAATCGTGAAACCGCACAGCTGCAAAACAGCGTTTGTATTCCGGCGGGCGGCTTGTGCTTCCTTAAGCGAATCTAAATCAACGATTTCAAAAAAAGTCAGAACCGGATCCCCGTTGCAATGCAAAGCACACCGAAAAATATTTGACCGATTCGGTACTTCGCAACGTAATGGGGATACCGTTTTGTTTCTTGCCACAAAAAATCCGGCACGGTAAACCATGACGGATAGGTTTGTTTGCCAAAGTGAATCGCTACCAACAACAGATTCACAATAGATTAGTGATAAAATCAAGTGATAAGATCTGCTTTTTCTTGTACTCGCATGTTCCGGTTTGATTGCTTTCAATCCGTATTTTCATTTTTCAAATACCGCCCGAAGAAGAACTGCTGTCAAGTGATGGCAGTTTTTCTTTTTCGGTAAATGTTCAAAAAGTGATGCAGGCGGGAATGTAGTCGAAATAAGCAAGTTGAAAAATTCACAAAATTGTGGTATAATATTTTCGATTATTAGAGAGACAAATCGGAATTTAGGAGCGTAAGAATATGAATGCTGATTTCAAAATAAATGGAAAAGTAATAGA
>CAZUYA010000072.1:0-4122 GCA_964624685.1 uncultured Ruminococcus sp.
TTTAGCGGTAGCTTGAGTCCGCTTGCGGTTGGCAGATCTTTCGGTGGGCTTTCAGTCCTGCCGGTAACATGCCCTTATAGGGCTGAGCAAACCACCGGCTTAGCCGGTGGTTATGACTGTATGCAATTTTCTTTTTGAATATGATTTTTGCATTCCGATCAATCGGAATTATTTTATTTGTGTCAGTAAATATCCAATTACGGGACCTGCAAAGATGGCAAGATAGATCAGTGTGATCCAAGGTTGATAGTCAACATAAAATTCTTTGAAGGATAAACTCCACGGATGCTTGATCAGTATCCAACCAAACACGTCGAATATCATGCAGATACCACTCCAGATGACTCCTGTCACCAAAGCCTCGAATATTGTCGGTTCGGTCAAACCGTTCATATACAGCCAACCAAAGATCGAAAACAGAACGATGTTGTATAACGGATGCCACGGTTTTGTTTTTTCATAGCCCTCACCCATACCGTTTTCATCCATCGGTTTCATTTTTCGTACATAAATATTGAATATCGTGTGCAGTATGCCGATGCAAGTGACAATTGTATAACCGCTCCAAAACCATAACATTGACAAACCAAAGTTTCGCATTGCGCTGATTCTTCCGACTACATGCTATCGTATCGGTGCATGATATCGCAAAAAATGGTTTTTAGATTCCTTTTATTCTTCTTTGAATCGCTTCCATCGCGGTGTTGCGATGAGGCAAAGGAGCAATCCGAGTGCGGCAATGATGCCCCAAAACAGGATGACGGTGTTCCATCCGAAGCTTTGCGCAATGGCGGCAAAGCCGGACGTTGCCACTGCGGCACCGATGTAAGTGCAAGCGTTCAGGAGTCCGGAGTATGTGGACACTTTTCCGAGCTTGGCAAACCGTTTCGGAACCACGGTAATGAGCATGAGGTTAGTACCGTGCATACATCCGATGATCATTGCCGCCAGTACAACCGCGGGAATGAGCAACGACGGGAAAACGGTGTGAATGCAAAACAGCAAAAGCCCACTGAGAGCCGCCACGAAAAAAATAACAGCGGCACAGAAGACTTCATTTTGAAGCCATTTGCGATGGATAAAATCAAACAGGGTAAAACTGATGACACTGAATATTGCCGGAATGACCGATGTAATAATGGCATTTTCTTCCGACAGTGCAAATCCCTCGGTCAAAAACGACGGCAACCAGTTGGTTACGCCGTCCCGCAAACTTCCCTGTGCGATAATGGCAAACATAATCAATACAACGGGGAGATAGACATAAGACGGCAGAAATCCTTTCTTTGGTGCGGCGTTTGTAATGGGGGAGGTTGAAAGTTGCAACGGCTCATTGAATAGCCGACGATGGATGCACACCCAAAACATTGCAACACAAATTCCGAACATACCGCACAGAACCATGATCGTGCGCCAATTCATGCAATAAAGCAACAGGGGACAGACGAGGTAAAGCAGAATGGTGGCAAAGGATGAGCCCCATGAAACGCGCACTGCGGCGTAACCGTATTCTCTGTCGGTCAAGTACGTGGACATTAAACGTACAATGGGAGGCCAAAGCAGGGAGTGTGCAAATCCGTTGATGCACCAGACCACGGTCATGGCGGGAATGGTGTGACAGAAGAACATTGCAATGTTGCAAACTGCGGCAAGTATTGTTCCGGATGTCAAGAGCAACTGCGGTTTGATCCTGTCGCCCAAAAAGCCGCTGACAACTTGTCCGATGCCATAGGTGACGGTCAATCCGGTTACGACAACGGAAAGCGCGGTCTTTTCTACCTGTAATTCACTGATGATTTTAACCATCATGACCGCGAAATTGATGCGCATCAAATAGCTGGAAAAGTACACCAGGCTCAGCGTCCAGGCAATTGCTTTCGCTTTCCCGCGAATTTGCGATGATTCCATTTTCAAAAATTCTCCTTTTTGTTGCTTGAATGATTGTTTACGGATGCTTTTGGTCGGATGAACGATTCTTGTTCCAAATCATCCACAGTCCGCGCAGAGCCAATGTTTCATCCAAAGTGACGGAATGGCGACAATGTGCATAGATCAGTGGTGCGATGCCGCCGGTTGCGACGATGCTTGCCGGTTCCTGTCCCAGTTCCGAAGCAAAGCGATCCAATATCCCGTCAACGGATCCGGCGGTTCCGTAGACGATGCCTGACCGCATACAGTCGGCTGTTCCGGACGCGATGATGTTTTTCGGCGGATGGATTTCGATGTGAGGAAGCAATGCCGTATGTTCGGACAATGCGTCCAAGGAGACTCCTGCACCCGGCAGGATGGCTCCGCCGATAAAGCGGGCTTTTTGGTCAAGAACCGTTACGGTTGTGGCAGTCCCCAAATCAACGATGACGCAAGGGAGGGGATAGGTTTCCTTTGCGGCAACTGCCGTTACGACCAGATCGGAAGCAATGGTTCCGGGATCGTTGATGCAAATGTGTAATCCGGTTTTGATGCCTGCCCCGACGACCAGTGTGTCAAGCCCTGACAAGAGTCGAACGGCACGGACGAGAACTTCCGTAACTGATGGAACCACACAGGAAAGTGCGGCACCGTGCAATTCTTCCGGACGGATGCCGTACAATGCCAAAACTTCTTTCATTTTCACCGCATATCCGAATTCGGTCTCGGCGAGGTCGGTCGGTATGCGGAAGACGGGCGATACCGCACCGTCGGTTTGAACGCATCCCAGTGTTACATGCGTATTTCCGCAATCAATGGCGAGAATCATGCAGAAGCTCCTTTTTTAAGATCATATGGGTTCAGTTTATGCGAGTTTCTTTTGAACGGCTTTGACGATGCTGAGCAATGCGGGGATCAACGCGAGGTTGATGGCAAGCTCCAAGATAAAGTTGATGCCGACCATGCCGAAAATGACATAGGCAAATGCGTTTGCCATGTTTGCCGCCCATTCGGTTGTTGCCGCCCATTCCACTGCCCATTGTGTGGCAAGATCATAAAAAAATGTCAAAATACCGATGCACAAAATTCCCGTATTGCACACGGGGCAGACGATTGCCGACAGTATGACACCCAAGCGCGGACGGTTATTTGCTTTCAAGAGCTTCCAAACGATTCCTGTTACAAATCCTGCCACCGTGCTTTTCAAAACACACAAGAACAATGTCAGTATGGGAAGTTGTTGAAACATGATATGTCCACCGATATCGGCACCTGTTACGACGGAGATGCAGACAAATGCGCCGAATATGGCACCCAATGCGGCTCCGGACGCGGGACCGAACAGAATGGCACCCAAAATGATGGGAATGAGGGACAGTGTGATGGTGAACGGACCGATGGAGATGCTGCCTGTCACGGTTTGCAAAACGATGATGATTGCCGCGAGGATTGCCACGCCAACGAGACGTTGGATGTTTTGTTTGATTGTTTTCATATTTTTTTCTCCTTCTGCTACTGTTTCGTTCAAGACGAATATAGTGCACCTCTTATTATAACATATTTTTTCAAAAAGTCAATGGAAAAAGACAAAATTGCGGAGGAGGCAGAGAAAAAGATCCCCCGGTGGTCGCGCCCGTCTTGTAAAGCACGGAGGAGGGGACCTATTTTGGCTTTCATATTAAAAATAAACCCTTCCATCACACTTGCGTTTGCGGTGCAACGCGCCTTCTCCCACTGCAGGGGAGGCTGAAAAGTGGTAGCAACCAGTATGGTGCAATGTGCTTTTTTCTAAAGATGGAGAGGGGCATAGTGTGAAACTTTCTTTGAAAGTGTAGCGTTTTTAATCTTTGTTACAACAATTATCATAAAGCTACAGATTCAGGAGCCTCCCCTGTAGGGGAGGAAGCCATGCCTTATGGCATGGCAGGAGGGGTTTGCTATTTTGGATTTGGTGTTAAAACAAACCCTTCCGTCACACTTGCGTTTGCGGTGCAACGAACCTTCTCCGAATAAGTTATAGAGTTATAGTGAAAAGTTCCCTCTTTTTTGCAATAGCTTCAAACAGATAACAATAGCTCTTTTGAAAAAAACAAAAAAGGGATTGACAAAATAATCAAAATATGATAAACTAAAAATACAGAAAGCTTACCTTTGACACGGAACAGGAGGTCAAGTATGTGTACGCGTTTCAGGCAAACCAATCGACAATCAAGG
>CAZUYA010000073.1:0-3511 GCA_964624685.1 uncultured Ruminococcus sp.
ATACATGAATGACCATTGAATCCCGCCGGATCCGGTTTGCGCGTTGGCTTGACGCATTTTGTTCTGTTCGGCGTTCGATACAAAAACATCCACCCGTATGGAGGGTGGATGTTTTTGCTTTTGCGTTTTGTATGTTCGGTACATTTTTCAAGGTGTCATCTTACAGCATAGCTTTGTAAATCTCATTTTTCGGAACGTTGCGGTCACGGGCTGTTTGCTTGATCGCATCCATCTTGGACATCCCGCTGTCGATATAGGACTGCACGTGTTCCTCAACGGTCCTACCGGAACAGGCATCGTCTGACTCCTTTTTGGATCGTTCGGCACCCGCCACGACCAAGACGTACTCTCCTCTCGGCTGTTGCGTTTGGTAATAAGCGACTGCCTCCCCCAATGTCATGCGGAGAATCTCCTCGTTTAATTTTGTCAATTCACGGCAGAGTGCCATTCGCCTGTCGGCTCCGAACGCCGAACACAGGTCGGAGAGGGTGGTCTTGAGTTTGTGCGGTGCCTCGTGAAAGAGCATGGTGCGTGATTCCGCTTGCAATTCCTTCAAACGGGTGCGGCGTTCTGCTTTGTTGACCGATAAAAAGCCCTCAAAGGTAAATCTTCCCGTTGGCAGACCGGAGAGTGTGAGTGCGGTGATGGAAGCAACAGGACCGGGTACTGCCGTGACGGGAATTTCTCGTTCGGCGCAAAGCGCGACCATATCTTCGCCCGGATCGCTGATTGCCGGTGTTCCCGCATCGGTGATGAGCGCACAGGATTCGCCGTTTTCCAAACGTGCGGCGATCTGTTCTCCGCGTTCCCGTTTGTTGTGTTCAAAATAGGAGATCATTGGCTTGGAAATTCCGAGGTGGGAGAGCAACCGCATGGAGTTGCGTGTGTCCTCGGCGGCAATAAAATCCACATCGGACAGCACTTTGATGGCGCGCTCCGAGAGGTCTGCAAGATTGCCGATGGGGGTGGCAACCAAATAGAGTGTTCCGGCTTCCACGCGGTTTTTTTCATGGGAGTCGTTTTTTTGTTGTTTCACAGAACTCATGCAATTGTCCTTTCTTTTTTGCCCGGAACATTTTTACCAAACACGGCGCAACAGTCAAGCGAAGCGCATATACTGCCGTAAGTCTGATTTGCGGGGGAATTTTTTATGGCAATCAAAATTTACATTGATCAGGGACACAATCCGGAAAATCCGAATGCCGGAGCTGTCGGGAACGGATTGAGGGAACAGGATATTACTTACCGCGTAGGGCAAGCATTTGCCGAATTGTTGCGTGCCAATGGTCAGTTTGAGGTTCGGCTTTCCAGACCGACGCCGGAAACCTCGTTGGGAACTTCCAATACGACCAGTTTGCGTGCGCGCGTCAATGATGCGAATACGTGGGGAGCCGATTATTTTATCAGCATTCATACCAATGCGTCCGAAAATTCGGAAGCAAGCGGAACCGAGGCTTTTGCATATGCCGATCCATCGCCGGCGTTTCGATTGGGTACAGATCTGGTGGATGGGATTTCTGCAACGACGGGTTTGCGCAACAGGGGGATGAAAGTTCGCCCCGGATTGTATGTCCTGCGAAAGACAGCCATGCCGGCAGTCCTCGTGGAATTGGGATTCATTACGAATGCGGGGGACGCGGCATTGATGAACGGGGATCCGGGATTATTTGCACAGGGGCTGTATCGCGGTGTTCTGCGATATTTTGATCTGTAAGCGCGTACCGGGTTATTGATCGTCGTCGAGCTTCAAAACTGCCATAAATGCTTCCGGAGAAACCTGAACGGAGCCTAACTGGCGCATTTTTTTCTTTCCTTCTTTTTGTTTTTCCAACAGTTTTTTCTTTCGTGTGATGTCACCGCCATAGCATTTTGCAAGGACGTCTTTGCGCATTGCCTTGACGGTCTCTCGTGCGATCACCTTGGTCCCGATGGCGGCTTGAATCGGAATTTCAAAGAGCTGACGCGGAATGTTGTCTTTTAGTTTTTCGGCAATCTTTCTGGCACGTGCGTATGCTTTTTCCTCATGAACGATGAAAGACAGCGCGTCTACTTGTTCACCGTTGAGCAAAAAGTCCAATTTGACAAGCTTGCTCGGCTCATACCCCAGCAGTTCATAGTCCAAAGAGGCGTACCCGCGGGAACGGCTTTTGAGTGCGTCAAAAAAGTCGTAAATGATCTCATTCAGCGGAAGATTGTAGTGCAGTTCCACCCGTGAGGTGTCGAGATATTTCATGTCGATAAATATGCCGCGGCGGTTTTGGCAAAGTTCCATCAGACCGCCTACATATTCGACGGGAGTAATGATATTGGCTTTGACCAACGGCTCGTATGCTGTTTCGATGGCATCGGGAGAAGGGTAATTGGAGGGGTTGTCGATTTTAATGGTTTCTCCGCTCTTCAGCTTGATTTCATAAATGACGCTGGGGGCAGTTGTAATGAGGTCGAGATTGAATTCCCGTTCCAGACGTTCTTCGATAATCTCCATGTGCAACAGTCCCAAAAAACCGCAACGGAATCCGAATCCGAGCGCAACAGAGGTCTCCGGTTCAAATACAAGCGCGGCATCGTTTAACTGTAATTTATCCAACGCGTCTCTCAGATCTCCGTAACGTGCGCCGTCTGCCGGATAAATGCCGGCATAGACCATGGGTTGTACTGCTTGAAATCCGGGCAACGGGTCGGAGGTCGGATCGGAAACGGATGTAACCGTGTCTCCGACGCGTGTGTCACCGATGTTTTTGATGGATGCGGTGATATAACCGACATCTCCGGCTGAAAGAAGATCTGCTTTTTGCAGACCGAACGGTTCCATTGTACCGACTTCAACCACGTCGAATACCGCACCGGTTCCCATCAATCGGATCTTGTCGCCGGCTTGTACGGATCCGTCCACCACGCGGATGTTGACGACCACGCCAAGGTAACTGTCGTAGTAGGAATCAAAAATCAGTGCTTTGAGCGGCGCGTTTTCATCGCCGTGCGGCGCGGGAATTTCCCGAACGACCGCTTCCAGTACGTCTTCGATATTTAAGCCTGTCTTGGCAGATACGGCGGGACAATCTTCGGCAGGGATGCCGATCACATCTTCGATTTCGTTGCGGCAACGTTCAATATCGGCTGACGGAAGGTCGATCTTATTGATCACGGGAACAATTTCCAAATCGGCATCTACCGCAAGATAGGCATTGGCAAGCGTTTGTGCCTCGATTCCCTGCGTCGCATCGACAACCAAAAGCGCACCTTCACAAGCGTTGAGCGAGCGGGAAACCTCGTAATTGAAGTCCACATGTCCGGGCGTGTCGATCAAATTGAAGGTGTATTGTTCTCCGTTTTTGGCTTGATACAACAGTTTGACCGCGCGTGCCTTGATGGTAATGCCGCGTTCGCGTTCCAGATCCATATTGTCCAGCAGTTGTTCTTCCATATCTCGGTGAGCGACTGTCTGGGTATGTTCCAGCAACCGATCTGCCAGTGTGGATTTTCCGTGATCGATATGGGCGATGATAGAAAA
>CAZUYA010000074.1:0-3373 GCA_964624685.1 uncultured Ruminococcus sp.
CACTTGATTTTACGCAAATTACAGCCTTTTTTGCACCGTTTTGCAAGATATAACAACCTCTTAGGAGGGGTTTATTATATCCATTTAACTATGAGGGCTTTTATACGATTAAAATTCTATACATATTATAACACTGTTATCTGTAAAAAGCAAGCACTTTTCAAAATAAATATAAATCAAAGACCGATTTTGTGCAAAACGACCAATTTTTGAAAATTACAAAAAAAATGTTGCAATTGAGAGAAAAATATGGTATGATATATATGTGTAATAAGATACTTTGCCGTATCTATATTGTAAGAAAGATGTGGAGGATTTTACCATGGCAGAAATTTCTGTTCAATTCAGTAACAAAATCAACGGCTACAACAAAATCGAAGTCAACGAATACGTCAAACAGGCAGAAGCAAAATTACAGGAAAAATCAATTGCTCTTGCCAACACGCAACAACAGGTTGAGGAATTGGAAGCACGCCTGAACAAAATTACAAGCGCAGATTCTACCGTTGAAGAGAAGGTGGAGTTGTACGATAAACTGATGAAGAAAATGGACGGCGACTATACCAATCTGTTGGCTCCTGCCATTGCAAAAGCAAAGGCGATTGAAGCTCAGGCAGAGAAAGAGTATGCAATTCGGATGGATCAGGCACGTTATGCGGCAGAAGGAATTTATAATGCCACCGCAGATCGCATTGCCGGTGTTGTAGACAGCAACATGGATAGACTTTACAACCTGCTGGATGAATTCATCTATTCCAAGACCATTCCCGGTCGTTTCAAAGCATTTGTAAAGAATTGCAAGGATGTCGCTTCCAAGATTGCCTCTGTGCCTTCCAATGCGGCAAACAAGGTCAAAGAGACCGTTAAGAATATCAAACTTCCGAAATTTGCTTGCAAAAAGAACGAGGCTGAAGAAATCGTTGCCGAATAATCGAAATACGATTGGTAAAAACGGAGTGGGAAGGGCATGAATATTGGTGAAAAAATTCGCGAGTTGCGAGTTTCTAAACTGATGACGCAAGCCGATTTAGCCGGAGAACATATCACCAGAAATATGTTGAGCCGTATTGAAAACGGTGCCGCCAATCCGTCGCTTTCTACCATTCTCTATATTGCTTCACGCTTAAATGTTCCTGCGGGGTTCCTTTTGGCTGAAGACGGGGATGAAATTGTTTATCACAAGATGAGCAACCTTTCCAACATCAAACGAGCCTATGTTGCCGAAGACTGGCGCGGCTGTCGGGAACTTTGCTTTTCTGGATGTCCAGTGCCGGATGACGAGATCTGTCTTCTGTTGGCGCAATGCGATGTCGGAATTGCTTCGGATGAGTTTTGGAACGGTCGGTTGCATTCTTCCTGTCGCTTTTTTGACGAGGCATTGATGTATGCCGAAAAAACCATTTATCCGACGGAAGCGTTGGAGGCGGAAGTGCTTGTATATTTCCATTATATGGAACGCATTTCTCATACGCTGTATTCCGATGTACTCAATGAGAACAAACGATTGCCCGTGCAAAGTACCTCTCCTTTTTCTTCCTATCTTCAAGCAGTGGAAGCAGTGGAAAACGGCCAATCGACGGTCGCAAATAACTATCTTGCAACCATGTTGCCTCCCGAATCTTTTTTTGCATCCCATATTCGTGTTCGTTTGATCATGTTGCAAGAAAACTATTCATCGGCGCAGGCGCAGTTACTTCGGTTATTAAAATCGGAAGTCCCGTTGAACAAAATCGAATTGTACACGGTTTTGTGTGATTTGGAAATTTGTTGCCGTGAAACCGATCAATTCAAAGAAGCCTACGGATACGCCAATGAAAAAGTGGCACTCCTGGAACAGCTTTTGAAAGATTTTTAATTTTTTATCGTTTTAGAAAGAGCGACGGAAACTTCCGTCGCTCTTTTCATTAAACGGAAAACAAGCCTTGCGGTCTGCTGTACCGCAAGGCTTGTTGATGTTCATTTCAAAAAGATGTCGGAAGGGAAGAAACCAAACCTGTTATACATTGAAGCGGAAGAAAACGATGTCACCGTCCTGCATGACATATTCTTTTCCTTCACTCCGCAATACGCCGGCATCTTTTGCGGCGTTCATCGAACCGTATTTGACAAGATCTTCAAATGCCAAAACTTCGGCACGGATAAAGCCGCGTTCAATGTCGGAATGAATCTTTCCTGCCGCTTTGGGAGCCTTGGTTCCCTTGGAAATTGTCCACGCACGGCATTCATCCGCACCGGCAGTTAAAAAGCTGATCAATCCCAATAAGGAATAACTTGCTTTGATCAGTTTATCCAAACCGCTTTCTTCAATACCAAGGTCGGCTAAAAACAATGATTTTTCATCGGCATCCAATTGTGCGATCTCGGCTTCGATCTGGCAACAAATCGGAATGATTTCGGAATGTTCGCTGTCGGCATAGGCTTTTAGAGCCAGATATGCCTCCGTATTCGGTTCTTGGGCGGCATAATCCTCGCTGACATTCGCCACGTAAATGACAGGCTTGCGCGTCAATAACGGGGTGTCATTAAGGCAAGCTTCTTCATCCTCGGTCAACTCCACTGTCCGCGCACATTTGCCATCGGAAAGGGCAGTCATCAACTTTTCAAAAACAGCCAATTCGGCAGCATATTTTTTGTCGGCACGCATGGCTTTGCGAGTGCGTTCCATGCGGCGTTCCAAAACTTCCATATCGGCAAAAATCAGTTCCAAATTGATGGTTTCCAAATCCCGCATCGGATCGATTTTTCCGTCCACATGGATGATGTTATCATCTTCAAAACAACGAACCACATGTAAGATGGCATCGACCTCACGAATGTTTGCCAAAAATTGGTTTCCAAGCCCTTCGCCTTTAGATGCACCCTTGACCAATCCCGCAATATCCACAAATTCGATTACGGCAGGGGTGTATTTGTTTGGATGATGGATGTTCGCAAGAAAATCCAATCGTTTATCCGGAACGGTAACTACGCCGACATTCGGTTCAATGGTACAAAACGGATAGTTTGCCGACTCTGCACCGGCATTGGTCAACGCATTAAATAAAGTGCTTTTTCCGACATTCGGAAGACCGACGATACCTAATTTCATAATTTTTTCTATCTCCTTCAAGGTCCTTTATTACGATTCCAAAGAGAGGGGATACTCATGTCGTTGTATAAGCAACACACATCAACCCCGCTTAAGTTTATTGCCGAATCGAGAGACACGGTGGAAAACACATATAGAATATTATATCATACAAAGCTCTTTTTCTCAAGAGCTTTGACAAAAATTATTCCATTATTTTGTAAATTTTTATATACCGATTCATCTTGCGTATAGATTGTGTCTCGTTCTTATTGCACAAAAAAAGGCTTGACACAAAGTGTATCA
>CAZUYA010000075.1:0-3320 GCA_964624685.1 uncultured Ruminococcus sp.
TGCAAAAGAAACCGAACAAAGCCAAACGTCAACATCGTTAAGTTGTTTGGTCATGTAACACGAAATTCTTTGTCTCTAAAAAAAGGATAATCGGATTGCCCAAAATACTCATCGCCTGTAACATATTCCAAACACATCCGGAATACACTGAAATGAACAATCAAACATTGAGGTGTACTATGAAACGTTCGATCGGTTTGTGGCAATTCATGGGATTTGCCGTTACTTCGTTTGCGGGAACATTGTTGCATTTTTTATATGATTGGTTTGGCGAAGCAGTATGGATTGCCCCGTTCTCCGGAGTCAATGAATCAACCTGGGAACATATGAAACTGCTCTTTTGGCCAATGATGTTCTATGCGGTCGTACAACGCGCTTTCTCAAAGGAGATTGAAAACTATTGGAACATCAAACTGCAAGGCATCAGTCTGGGGTTGCTGTTGATTCCGATTCTCTTTTATACATACAACGGCGTCATCGGAAAATCTCCCGACTGGATCAATATTGCCATCTTCTTTTTTGCGGCGGCAATCGCGTATCGGTATGAAACAAAAAAATTTTTCAAGCATACCGCATCGTGTCTTTCATCCAAGGCGGCACTCGTAATCCTCTGTTGCATCGGATTTTTATTTGTTCTTTTCACGTTTTTCACACCAAGGATTGGCATCTTTCAAGATCCGCTGACCGGCAGCTACGGTATTTGACATCTCTTCAACGAAACGACACAACAAACGCAACGCCGACCGACATCGTTTTCAGCGATGTCGGTCGGTGTTTTCAAGAACAGCCTTCTTGTGCAATGTCATTTCCCGCAAACACCGCAATGCACGATCCAACCCGCCGACTTCATCAATGATTCCGTATCGAACCGCCTCCTCCCCTTCGATCACCGAACCGCAATCGGTCGCCAGTTGGTCCGGACGCATCATCAATTGAGTGACCGTATCGGCATCGGCACGGGAATGTGAACAGATAAAATCGACGATCCGTTTTTGCATCTCATTCATATAGCGAAACGATTGCGGAACACCGACGACCATTCCACTGATTCGCACGGGATGCAACATCATCGTTGCACTCGGAACGATCAGGGAATGTTTTGCGGCAGTTGCCAAAGGAACTCCGATGGAATGTCCCCCGCCCAAAACCAACGAAACGGTCGGCTTGGTCATGGATGCAATCATTTCAGCCAAAGCCAATCCGGCTTCCACATCGCCCCCCATCGTATTCAAAATCACCAATAATCCGTCCACTTCTTCACTTTCTTCAATCGATACCAGCAACGGGATGATTTGCTCATACTTTGTCGCTTTTTGTCCTTCCGGAAGAACGTAATGTCCCTCAACCTGACCGATTACGGAAATACATTGAAATCGTTCTTGACCGTTTTCGGCAATGCCGAATCCGTTTCGGTCATTGCTTTCCGATTGCAAGAAGTCGCTCCGGATTTCTTCCTTACCATCCCCTTTAACCTCTCGCTCGCATCCGTTGTCCCCTTCGTTTTTCACACCAAACTCCCCCTGTTTTTTCTCATCATCTGCATTATGAGAATTATGCCCAATATTTTTTCGGATATGTATCGAAAATTATGAAAAAACAGGCTTTACATCTGTCATTTTTTGTGTTATAATATTATAGTATGGAGGATTCTGTCCGTTCCATTCATGTTCATACTCAAAAAAAATACATAAGCAAGGAAGGTTTCTGAAATTATGGAAAACAAAGTCTTGGTTGAAACGTCTGCGCGACATATCCACCTGACAGCCGAAGCAGTGGAACTTCTGTACGGTAAAGGTGCGGAGCTCACGGTCAAAAAGGCATTGAGCCAACCCGGTCAGTATGCCGCCGGCAACGACAAGATCACGCTGGTCGGTCCCAAGGGTACACTGTCGGTCAGCGTTTTGGGTCCCGCTCGTCCCGCCAATCAAGTAGAGTTATCCTTTTCCGATGCGCGCGCATTGGGATTGAAAGATGTACCGGTACGGGAAAGCGGCGATATTGCCGGCACCCCCGGACTCAAAATGGTCGGTCCCGCAGGGGAAATGGAAATTTCCGAGGGTGTCATCATTGCAAAGAGACACATTCATATGACACCGGAAGATGCTGAAAACTTTGGAGTGAAAGACAAGCAGATCGTCAAAGTAAAGATCGACGGTGATCGCACCTTGATCTTTGACGACGTGGTTTGCCGCGTAAGTCCCAAGTTTGCATTGGCAATGCACATTGATACCGATGAATGCAATGCCGCTTGCGCTTTTGGTACCGTCTACGGCGAAATTTTGGTATAATCCCCCACTTGATTACAGAATACCATCACGGAGGATCTCAATCCATTATGAAACTATTATTTCAAGGAGACAGTATTACCGATGCCGGTCGTGACCGCAACGACATACACGATATGGGAAACGGTTATCCAAAATATGCTTCCGCTATGATCGCCGATTCTTTTCAGCAGACCGAATTTGAATTTATCAACCTCGGAATCGGCGGCAACCGTTCCATTGATCTGTTGGATCGGATGCAATCCGACCTCATCGACCTGTCCCCCGATGTTGTTTCTATTCTGATCGGTATCAATGACGTTTGGCATCGACACAGCCATGGAAAAGAAATGACCGATGAGCAATTTGAAGCAAATTACCGCAAGATCTTGGAGCGCATCCGCAAGGAAACGCACGCCAAAATCTTGATGATCGCGCCGTTCCTGCTATCGGCTCCGGACAAAGAGTCTTGGAGACCGGAAGTGGAACGAATCTCCGCCATTGTACGTCGCTTGGCAACGGAATATGCCGATGCCTATCTTCCCATGGACGAGATTTTTGCCGAAACACTTCCGTCAGCACCGGTTCCGACCTATTATTCCGAAGACGGAGTTCATCCCAATGCAGAAGGTTCCGCCTTTGTTGCGGAACATTACCTGCGTGCGATCACTCCCCTGTTGGAACAGAACGCATAAAGCCCAATTTGTTATCAAAATAAAAAGGAGATATAATCATGAGCAACGTAAGCAATTGCCCTTACGCACAGAGCCTTGAAGTTCAAAATATGTGCGTTGTGAAAAAGGGTTGCGATCACGGTCCTGCCCCCCTCCCCGAGGAAGGCAAATGGATTCAAGCAAAGCAGATCACCGACATTTCCGCATATACCCACGGTGTGGGTTGGTGTGCGCCGCAACAGGGTGCCTGCAAACTCTCTTTGAATGTAAAGAACGGCATCATCGAAGAGGCACTGGTCGAGACCATCGGCTGTTCCGGCATGACGCATTCTGCCGCTATGGCAGCAGAAATTCTGCCCGGAAAAACCATTTTGGAAGCATT
>CAZUYA010000076.1:0-2560 GCA_964624685.1 uncultured Ruminococcus sp.
CGCCGTCTTCGGCATTCAATTTCATCACCGCGTGTCCCGTCGTTCCGCTGCCGGCAAAGAAGTCAAAAATGATACCGTTTTCGGGGGCTGCATGAAAAATTAAACGCTTCAACAATTCTGTTGGTTTCACGGTATCAAAACCGTGGTCTTCGCCAAGAATCGAATTCAACTCTTTTTTTGCACTTTCAGCCGTACCGATCGTTTTATCAAAAAAGCCCCAAAAAGGGATTGTTTTTTCGGTTCTTTCATCAAACGGACGCATTTTGATAACAACTTTACCGTCTTTGATCAATAAATCATTTCTACTTTTGTATATGGAGATTTGATCTTGACCAAGTTTCCATTGTTTTCCTTTGGGAGGTGAAACCGTGGAAACACCGTCGCTGATATCAAAAACCATTGTCTCTCTTCCGCGAACTCCGCCCGCATTCATAACTTCCAGATAATGTTCACGGTAAATGCCTCTGTCATCACTGAAATTATAATCTTTATTTCCGATTTGAATGAGGTTGAATTTATGCTTTGTCCCATCGCTTCCATAACACAAAATATATTCACATTTTGGTTGAAGTTTTTGATATGCACTTTGAGTGTTTTGTGATTTTGTTTTTGACTCCCAATCGATTGTTCCGATAAAGTTGTGTTCACCAAAAATACTATCACAAAGCATTTTTAATGAAGCAATTTCGTTGTTGTCAATGCTGATGAATATCACCCAATTATCCGATAAAAGACGCTTTGATAATTGTAGACGTTTGGATAGAAAAGATGCCCATTTGCTGTGCCTAAAACTATCGTTTATATCCACTATATTATCGTCGTATCGGAATTTATCTGTCCCTGTGTTATACGGCGGATCTATATAGATCACGTCGATCTTGCCTTTATGTGTTTTCTCCAACAGTTTCAAACATGCCAAATTGTCGCCTTCAATCAGAAAATTCATCTGTCCGCTGTTGTCGATGAAGAGGTTTTCGTCTTCCGACAAAACGGGAACGTGCGTTTCCAAAATCTCGTCGATGGCTTCTCGATGTTCCTCAAAAACCAGTCCGTATTTCTTCCCCTTGATGTCCCGCTCGATGTCTGCAACGTATTGCAAAAGCTGTGCCGTATGCTCATCCTGCGGCGCGGTTGCGATGTAAGTTTTGATGGCTTTGATCTTCTCCGTCAATGCCTCGCGCCTTGCCTTTGATACGTTGGTACTCATGTTTTGTCTCCGTTTCTTTCTGAGTTTTTACCCGAGTTTCTCTATTGCTTACTTTATTATAACACAATACGATCCGTTTTGCAATATTTTTTGCACAATGAATGTGCTTTTGAACATGAGAAACGATTTCGGATGTAAAAAAGAACTGCCTCAAAGCTCGAATTCGGCATTGGAGACAGTCCGATGTTCTTTTGATTTTATCTTGCGTCTTTGACGGCGTTTTTCGTTCCCCAGAAGATCATTGCGCCGGACTTTTCTATTGTCCAATCGGAATCGTCATCTTCTTTATCGTCCTCTGCATATTCCTTTACTTTGTCCCAAGCAGTGTCTGCCGCTTTACTGTCCGAAAAATATACAACCGTAATGTGTTCCACTTTGTTGTCATTTTCGGAATCAATCTTGGTACCGCTGATAACGGATTTCACATCTTTCACTTTGGCCAATTTCAGAGCATTGGGAATAATCAAGGTATCTTCCGCAGCCGTATAACCTTTGTCTTTCAGGGAATCAACCGCTTTTTCGGGGTCGGCATTCGGTGCGGCTACGCAAGCCGCCAACATGGCTACCGACATGAGCAGGACCAAAGACAAAGCTACAAGTTTCATTGTGTGTTTCATCATTGCATCTCCTTTTTTGTGTGAAAGTTTGGTGTTTGTTTGTGAACACTAACCGTATTATAACAGATGATCCTTAAAATGTCAATGGGTTTTATAAAAAAACCAAAAGTTTTTTTATTTTATGCCTTGACCATACCGGAAAGTGTGGATTCGGCAATTGCAAGTGCGTCGGCAACTTTTGTAATATCACGACCGCCCGCCATTGCGTTATCGGGACGTCCGCCGCCTTTTCCGCCTGTGATCGCCGCCACAGCACCGACCAGTTTTCCGGCGTGTGCGCCCGCGGAAACGGCGTCTTTTCCGGCAACGGAAAGGAAGTTGAGTTTGCCTTCGCTCTTGGTCGCAAATACGGCGACGGTATCCGGGTAGCGGGATTTGAGTTCGTCTGCCAAAGAACGTGCGGCATCTGCCTGCATTTCACCCAAATCAACGGCGACCAAACGACAATTTCCTACGGTAACGGCGGCAGAGAGAATGGAATCCAACTTGGAAGCGGCAAGCTTTGTATTCAGGGAGTCGATTTCTTTTTTCATCGAGGCAATCTCGGCTTGCAATTGTTGTGCCCGTTTGGCAAGGTCGGAAGGATTTTGCAATTTGAGTTCCCGTGCGGTTTCGGTAATCAGGTTTTCATTGTTGGCAATGTATCGCATCACTTCCAATCCGGTAATGCCTTCAATACGCCGAACTCCGGCAGATACGGAAGATTCGGAAACGATTTTGAACAATCCGATCTTTG
>CAZUYA010000077.1:0-2482 GCA_964624685.1 uncultured Ruminococcus sp.
ACCATGGAAGTCCTCCCCGCCACCGTATTCGGTCACGGTCTGGAGGTCATTTGCCGCTTGGTTGCAACGGGAAGCTTCATCCGCAGATACGGAGAGTACATCGACGACGGCACACCGTTGAACGGCGGTTATGTGGAATGTACATTCAAAAACGATGCCAAGGGTGATCCGCTGGTGACTTCCGAAGGTTTGGCGGCATTGGGCATTATGGATCAAAAAATGTTCGACAGTATGAAGGAACAAACGCTCAAGATCACAAAAATCGTTGCCGATGACTTAAAAACCATAGGGCTTGATCTGTGGGATATTAAGTTTGAATTCGGTTACAACAACGGAGAGGTCATCTTGATTGACGAAATCGCCTCCGGCAATATGCGTGTTTATAAAGACGGTCACATTGTGGAGCCGGTTGAGCTGACCAAATTGATCCTGGCACGATAAAACAACATTCACGCTCAAATCAAAAATTCATGCGGTGCAATCTCTGCACCGCATGTTTTACAAAAAAGGAGACACGTTATGCTTCAATTCAATGTCTATCCCAATCAGACCCGCCGTATTGTCACGTTCAGCTATGACGACGGTCACGAGCTGGACAAACGATTGATCCCCCTTTTCAATCAATACGGCATCAAAGCGACCTTTCACCTCAACGGAAACAATTACATCAACCAAACGGAAAAAGAATTGCAAGCCGTTCGTACCCTGTATCGCGGTCATGAAATCGCTTGCCACACGTTGCGTCACGGTTGGCCTGCCGATATGACGGATGTTTCCGTTGTCAATGAAACCATGGAAGACCGAAAACAGTTGGAACGCATTGCGGGTTATCCGGTCGTCGGAATGTCCTACCCCAGCGGAAGTTTCAGTGAACATACAGCCGACATCATGCACAACTGTGGGATCCTGTACAGCCGCACAACACAGGCAACAAAAAAATTCGGATTTCCGCAAGATTTTATGCTTTGGCATCCCACTTGCCATCATCGAGACGCATTGGAACTTTGCCCGACGTTCCTTAACAACTTGGAAAGCGAATGGTATCCGCCGCTGTTTTACATCTGGGGGCATTCACACGACCTGCACTCCGAGGAAAACTGGAAATACATGGAAACGCTGGTCAAAACACTCGCCGGAAACGATTTGATCTGGTATGCCACCAATCTTGAAATCTATCACTATAAAACGGCGCAACGTGCATTGCGAGTATCTTCAGATGAAACCATCCTCTACAATCCGACCGATACGGACGTTTGGGTGGAAAAGGATAAAACAGAGATCATTTGCATCCCTGCCGGAAAAACGATTTGTCTGTGACCGAATGAGGGCGCGGTTTGTTCAAACCGCGCCCTCTGTTTATGCCAAACGTTCAATAAAATCGGTAATATAGGCTTCCATCTCACATGCCGATTTGCCAAGCGCCAATCCCAACTCAGCATAAAGATACCGTTTGGCATTCTCGGCAAAATTTCGTTCCGTCTCGGAAAGATGTTGATTGCGCCGCATCGGAGAATTGGCACGTTTCCACACCGTCTTGATCACACGTACCCACTCTTCCGGACGGTGTGTATGCATACATTCCACATACTTTGCCCGAAGTTGCTTTGCATTCGGTTCCTCGATTGCTTCCACCGAAGGAATTCGATGCAAAAACGATTCAGCTTCCTCACGACTCAAAAGAGGACGCAAAAAAACGCGATCACTATCAACCGGAATATACATCACTCCGTTGGAATCGTGGACAGACTGCACAATGTAATATACCTTTTCCGGAGGCATCCCCTCCAACGGCGCGGTCTGAATATCTGTAATCTTACAAATGCCTCCCGATTCGTAAAACACATACTCATTTCTCTGAAACATTCCACGTTCCCTCCTTCGTTCATATTCTGTATATATTATACCATATTTTTCTTAAAAATGTAATGGTATTGCAATGAAAATTAATAAAAAAGTCAAAAAAAGCAAAATTCGCAGGTGCGACACACCTGCGAATTTTGCTTCAATGCTTTCAAACTGCCGTTTTGCTTACAGCAAAGATTTGTAAAGCGCAATAATATCCTCCAACGTCGGATCCTTCGGATTTCCGGGACGACAAGCGTCTGCCATTGCGGATTCTGCCAAGAATTGAATATCCTCTTCTTTTGCAATTGCTTTCAGATCCTGCGGGATTCCAACATCAACGGAAAGCTGACGCACCGCATCAACCGCTGCCTTGCGATACTCGGCAACACTCATCTTTTCCGTTCCTTCGACACCCATTGCTTTGGCAATGTCACGGTACTTCTCACCGGTTGCCGGTGCATTATACTCCATGACGGTCGGCAACAGGATCGCATTTGCCACACCGTGCGGGGTATCATAAACAGCCCCCAAAGAATGCGCCATGGAATGCACGATTCCAAGCCCGACATTGGAGAAGCCCATTCCGGCAATATACTGTCCCAGAGCCATGCCTTCTCTGCCCTCCGGCGTATTGTTG
>CAZUYA010000078.1:0-2056 GCA_964624685.1 uncultured Ruminococcus sp.
CATTTTTTGTTATGCTCTTTCATCCCCTTGCGGAAGATAATGGCAAACACCAAATAAACGATCTCAAAGAACAGAGAATACACGATAAAGAACGCTACGCAAAGCAACGGTGCACACAAAGAAGTGATGCAACCGTGGATCACGGCAACCAACGACGGTGAGTTTTGCAAAAGTTCCGCAATTTCCCCCGCATCCATGGAGGAGGACAGGAAAGAAAGCACATCCCCTTCTCCGATGATACTCTGCTTTGCCAGCAAAGTTGTTACAATGGCGGCAATGGCACTGATGCCCACGGTAACGGCGCGAAAGCGAGCCCGCGCCAACCCGCGCAATAAGCTGATTGCCACACAGATCAAAAGATAAATCATGATAATGCCGAATATCAACCAACCACTAATCATCTTCCGTTTCTCCTTTTTCGTGATGAATTTTGTAAAACATTCGTTGTTTATTGAGTATTATAAGTTCGCGTATAAATCTGCCAAGCGCCGTGCGGCGTTTTCCAATTCCCGCTCGCCGTCCAAAAGACGATCATCCGGAAATGTGAGCAAGTGATTGTCTGCCTCCAACGTCAAATCGCCCGTATATCCCACATCCCGTAATGCTTGCAAAACCGAGGGAAAGTCAATTTGCATGGTAAACGGCATGGCATGTGAATCATGCCATAAATCGTTATCATGCAAATGCACTGCCTGCACATGCTTGCCGAGTGTGCGAATCATTGTGGGAGCACTCGTTCCGAGACCGCGCATCTCCGCATGTCCAACATCGACACATGCCACAAAATACGGATCATTTACCGCTTCCATGTATGCCAAAAATTCATCGTGATGTGAACAAGCGGCATACTCCGCTTGATCCGATTCCTGATTCCAACACCACATATTTTCGGTTGCGATTTTTACACCGCATCCTTTGGCAAAGGGGAGCAGTTTCATGTACATTTCCGCATTTTCTTCCATGGAAAGACGGTTTCCGGGATGAATAATACAAATTTTTCCGCCCGCTTCCGCAGTGGCTTCCAAACAACGCTTCATCAGATCTCGAATGTTCGGAACATCCGTAGGAAACGGTGCGTGAGACTGATTGCAAACAATTCCCATGTCTTCCCCGACCATACGCAATTTACGTGCATATGCCAGATACCCACTACCACAAAGAGGGTGATCGGTCACCTCAAATCGGCGCGTTGCCCAATCGATCGTGCGAATCATTCGGAACATGGAAAAATCCCATGCATCAAAACCGGCGCGAGCAACATATTCGACGGCTTTTTCCTCTCCGAGCCGCGCGGAAAGCACATCAATCTGGGTTGAAATTTTCACCACATGCTTCTCCTTTCTGTCATATTAGATATTTGAAGGAGGAAACCCATCCCTCTCCGAGAATATCATACCATATCATGAACAGTTTGTCAAGAAAAATTCAAAAAATGTTCATCGTGTTTCAAAAATAAAAATAAAATAAGGAAGAGAGCTTAGTCTCTTCCTAAGATGTTCTGTATTATGTTCTTTGCTTCTCTGCGACATCCTGTACGGTACTTTCCGCATTTTCGGAAGATCTCGTCGGCAGTTGCGGATTTTTTCGATCCACATCACATTCCTGCATGAGCTCCGTTGAGATTACTTGAAGGATCTCTTCAAATTTTTCGATGTCTTCCTGCGGAAACCGCTCGCGGATCCGCTTCATTACGGTTTCGACATATTCCGATGTAGTGCCGTAATCCTCCGAATATTTTTTGGTGGTTTCCAAATAATACTCTCGGCGATCCGATTCGGAACGGATCTTTACCACATACCCTTTTCGAACCAAGTTGCTGATCTTATAGGCGGCATTCGGCGTGGAGATACAAGCAAAATCGGCAAATTCATTGGCGGTCGGTCGATTCAGAATGTGAATGGTCTCCGCGCAAAAATTTTCCATGGCGGAAAGATTATCCGAACGCGTCTCCGAAGTGGAAAACAGTTTTTTATACATTGCCAGCTTGAATTTATTGTAAACTTCCATGAAATATTGCTCCAGCATGGTTCAAAACTCCTTCCAAACCGCTCTCGGT
>CAZUYA010000079.1:0-2029 GCA_964624685.1 uncultured Ruminococcus sp.
CCTTCGTCCACCGCTGCGAGGGACATATCGTGAGCGATGATGGCAGCATTGGAATAACCAACATTGTCCGTAGCGGAGGTGGATACAATGATCAGTTCCGGTGCGCCATAGAGGAAACTACGGTTTTCCACCTGAAAAATACGTGCGGTATTCTGCTCCAGTTCGGCCAAAACCTCCTTGCTTTTGACCACAGTCAGATGCACGGTTTCATACTTTGCCATTCCTACAGGAGAGGCATTTGCGGCATGAAGAATTTTTTTTCTGGTTTCTTCGGAAACAGCCTCGCCGGTGTAAGAACGAATGGATTTACGGGTGTTCAGAATGGATGTAAGTTCCATGGGATCGTCTCCTTGCTTTTTGTTAGAGTGCATGATATAATAATTATACCATATATAAAAAAACAATCAAGTGGTCAAAGAAAGGCTACTTGGTATAGCGGAGGCTACCGATGTCAGAAGTGACTTTTGAGGAATACAGAAATCGCATTGCTCAAATTGATCCGGAACAGGACTGCCCTGTACAGACATTCCTTGCAACCCTTTCAAAAAAGTGGAATTTGAGATTGATTTTTGAACTGAGTAAAGCCGATTCCGTCCGTTTCGGTGAATTGAAAAAGCAAATCGCAACGATCACAAATGCCTCTCTATCCTCAACGCTGAAAGATTTGGAGGACAACGGTTTTGTTAGCCGAACCCAGTTCAACGAGATCCCTCCCCATGTGGAATATTCTCTCACAGAGAAAGGAAAAATGCTCTATCCGATTTTTGTGGCGATAGGAAATTGGAGCCAAATATACAAGCAATAAAAATTCAGTCAAATGATTTAGAAATGTCACACGGGAGGAACGATTATGACAATGCGTGAAAGAATTGAGCAGGGAAAACTTTTTACCGACAATTGTGAGGGATTGCCGGAGGATCGCTTGCATTGCAAAAAAACAATGGCTGCCTTGAATCGGAGTGAACCGAATGACCCGGAAACTCGATTCCGTCTGATGCAGGAACTGTTCGGAAAAGAAACAAAGGCTTGGATCGAACCGCCGTTTTATTGCTGCTATGGTACAAACATCACCCTTGGTGAACATACCTATATCAACATGAATTGCAGTTTTATCGATGACGGAAAAATAACCGTTGGGAAAGCGACCATGTTCGGTCCGGGCGTAGCGATTGCTACGGTGGGACATCCGATCAAACCGGATATGCGAAAGTATATGTATACCGCTCCTGTGGTCATCGGAGATAACTGCTGGATCGGAGCGAATGTAACGATCTGCCCCGGTGTTACCATCGGCGAAAATACTGTGATCGGTGCAGGAAGTGTGGTGACAAAGGATATTCCGGCAAATGTCGTTGCTGTCGGAAACCCTTGCCGCGTTCTTCGTGAAATCGATGAACGGGATGATGTGTATTACTACAAAAACAGAAAATTTGCAGATAGCGGTGTGGATCAAGATTGAGCAATCCGCGAAGAAAGTGCTTCCGGCAACACCAAAAACTGGGCATTGCCGGAAGCCCCCGATGTTTCATCTCAATTGCAATTCCGGCGATGTACCACACGGTGATTTTATGACCGCCTGCGATGCGTTTTTCAGGGATTTCTTTCTCGGTATCTCATTCATGAGTGAATCGCCGGAGTCTGTAAAAAACATTGCATTGTACTAGGTTCTGTGGTAGAATAAGGAATACAAAACCCCGTGAATCCAATAAGGAGTGTTATCTGTTATGACAATGCATTACAAGCACACGATTTTGTCCTTGCTTCTTGCAGCGGGAATACTGCTTTCCTGTAGTTGTCAAAAAGACAGCGGCGATCTCCCCGATGTTACCGGTGAACCCTCAATGATCACGAAGAGCGAAAAAATAACCGATGTGCCGATGACACAACCCATTGAAACGACAGTGGCTTTGAACGAGATGAATCAAATGCAACTGGCTGGCCGTCTTGCTATCTGCGTAACCGAAGGCGGCGTTCCCTATGACCGGGAATCGATCTTCAGACGTTTTGCCGAATATCAGGAGCTTGGCGT
>CAZUYA010000080.1:0-1924 GCA_964624685.1 uncultured Ruminococcus sp.
AGAAGGCGGCCGTAAAAAGCCCTTCTTCGCAGGTTACAGACCGCAGTTCTATTTCCGTACCACCGACGTTACTGGTACCATCGAGTTGCCTGAGGGCGTTGAGATGTGCCGCCCCGGTGATAACGTTGATATGACCGTTGAGCTGATCACACCGATCGCATGCGAAGAAGGTCTTCGTTTTGCTATCCGTGAGGGTGGCAGAACCGTTGGTTCCGGTATCGTATCTTCCATTATTGCTTAATTCACGGATCTGAAACGTGAATGCGCTTTTGGGGAGCTGTTGCGTGAAAGCGCAACAGCTCCCCTTTTCTCATTCGGTTGACAGGAAAGGGGGAACGGTAAGAGTGAAGGCACAGTTTATTTGCCACAAAGACTTTGAACACAGTGTTCCGATTTCGGTCTTTCACAAGGAGTCTGAGCAGGTCGAGCTGCCGAGTATTCCGAAAGAAATGCAGAATCGTCATATTTTGTATCGCAAAACGGTTTGCTTTCCGCAATTTCAAACAGCTGTGCTCCGCATCACCGCCGATGATTATTATCGCTTGTATATCAACGGCACTTTTGTGACGCAAGGTCCCGCGCCGGCATATCCCAACGCGTACTATTACAACGAATTGGATGTGGGCGCATATTTGCGAAAGGGCATCAATGTGTTTGCCGTACATACGTATTACCAAGGTCTGCGCAACCGTGTTTGGGTATCCGGTGACGGAAGGCAAATGTTTTGGTGCACGTTGGAATTGGACGGTATCCCCGTGCTTGTCAGCGACGGTTCTTGGAAATGTACCACGCATACGGCTTACTCCGAAAGCGGTATTTACGGGTATGATACCGGCTTTGCGGAAACCTATGACAGCAATGCCCCGGAAGTCGGATTTTTTGAAGAAAACTACGATGACAGCACTTGGGAATTTGCGAGCGTATTTCGGCATGCGGATTACACTTTGCAAAAACAACCAACGCTTCCGTTGGAACTGTATGAAGTCGCTCCGAAAACGGTGCAAACGGTCGAAAACGGAATTTTCTTGGACTTCGGACAGGAAGCGGTCGGATATCTTAATTTGACGGTGAAAGGACATGCCGGTCAAGCGTTGACGATACGCTACGGTGAAGAAACCGACGATACCGGACGTGTGCGTTGGCAATTGCGGTGTAACTGCGCATATTCTGAACGATGGATCCTTTCCGGAAATGAGGATGTACTGGACAATTTTGATTATAAAGCGTTTCGCTATGCGGAATTTTTGTTTGATGAACCGATTTCCGTTTTGCGGATCGGTATGCGAGTGCGGCATTATCCATACCGAAAACGGGCAACCTATTCTGTTGCCGATGGCAATCCGAAATTGCAACAAATTCTGCGGTTGTGCGAAAATACCGTTCGCTACGGCACCCAAGAAGGGTTTGTGGATTGTCCTACGCGGGAAAAGGGTCAGTACCTTGGAGATGTTTCCATTGCGGGTCGGGCGCACACCGTGTTGACCGGTGACGGTTCCATGATGAAAAAAGCCATTCGAAATTTTTGCGAATCTTCTTTCATTTGTAAAGGGTTGATGGCGGTATCTACATCGGCTTGGATGCAGGAAATTGCCGATTATTCGTTACAATTTGCCGCGATGGTCCTTTGGTTGTATCGGTTTGAGCAAGATCGGTCCCTTTTGGAGGAAACCGAGCCGTATCTTCACGGCATTTATACCCACTTTTTGCAATTTGTCAATTCGGACGGCTTATTGGAAAACGTTACCGACAAATGGAATTTGGTCGATTGGCCGCAAAATTTACGTGACGGATATGATTTTTCTCTGACCAATCCGATCGGAAGCGGTATCCACAATGTTTTAAATGCGTTTTGGTGCAACTTTTTGGAATCGTATGATCAAATTTTGGTCTTGCTTGAAAAAGCGCCGACCGGAAGAACGGAATC
>CAZUYA010000081.1:0-1793 GCA_964624685.1 uncultured Ruminococcus sp.
CCGTAACGGACACCGCCGGTTCCCACGGCATTCATCACACAACCGAGAACATTGACATTTGCCAATTTCAACTGCCGGAAGCATTGATCCAACTCCCGCTTTTCGGAATATTCTTCTCGAGCAACCACGATCATCCCGTTGATAAACTTGGCAACCGAAAGGGCATCGGACACCAAATTGACCGGCGGCAGATCCAAAATAATATAATCAAAGCATTCGCGCAAACCGTCAAGCAAATTTTGCATCCGTTGCGAACCGAGCAACTCGGACGGATTCGGAGGAATGTTGCCCGAGGGAACAATGTACCAATTTTCATGCTGCTCCGAGCGAAACACTTCCAGATCCAAATTCTTTTCCATCAGCAGATCGGTCAACCCCAGTGTAGACGGCAGATCCATTTTTTTTGCGACCGACGGCAGGCGCAAGTCTCCGTCAATCAGCAGAACGCGGTTCCCTTTCTCGGCGATCACATAAGACAAATTGACGCTTGTGGTACTTTTTCCTTCCGAGCGGACCGAGCTTGTAATCCCGATTACCGGGCACTTTATACCCTCCGGAAGAGTAAAATCCAAATTGGTACGCAACAATTTATATTGCTCGTTTGCCGTAAACTCCAAATTCTTATGCAACGTATGCTTGGTCAAAGAATCCTCAAGCACCACGCGCTTTCGTTTTTTACTGTTCAACATCATCTTTCCCGCCTTTTGTTAAGAATTCTTTTGGGAGGTGCTTTTGTAATAATAGCCGTACCGACGATTTCCGGACGCATGCAGATCGGGAATGGAAGCCAAGATCGGAACGCCGTAGGTCTGCAAAAGATATTCTTCTCCGTGAATGGTATCGTCCAACATCGTTAAAACGACCACGGTGCCGAGCGCCAAAACAAAACCAACGACAAATCCGAGCAAGGTATATTTCGGAATACTCGGTGCAACTTTTCGGTAGTTCGGAACCGCAGAGTCCACCACTTCCATGGTAGCGCCGTTAATGATCGCGGAGATCCGAACGGGTAACACTTCGGCAATGCAATTGGCAATTGCGGCAGCCTCATCCGCATCGTTCGTTGTTACGGTCACTTTCATGACTTCCGTATCATTTAAAGCACCGGAAGTGATCATTTTGGATAATTCTTGATACGTACACGACAAATTTGCACGTTCAATCACCATTTGCAAGGTGGTGCGGTTGTTCAAAATCTCACAGTAGGTCTTTACCAAACTTTGCGATGCCGTCAAATCGCTGGACGTGACATTCTTATCAGTGTCTTTGGAGTTGTTGACATAGAGCGTCACGGAAGACGCGTAAGTAGGCTCCACAAAAAACGCGGCGTAACAGAATCCGAGCGCTCCCGCCAAGATTCCGGCTAACGCGATCAGCCACCATTTGCGCAAACAGGAACGCAAAATCTGCATGAGATCCAAACTCATTGTTTCATTATTTTCCATAATGTTCTCCGTTCATTGATAATATATATGTGTATTTGGGATTTCAAAAAATTCACATCAGGCAAAATACCGCTCGCATTCGATCCTCGGGAAACCGCAAAAGATCCCTCACAAAAAAACAGGACAGCGAGCGCCCTATTACCGCACTGCCGTCACATGACACTTATCGATCACAAAAAGAGCCGTCTCGCGGCTTTGCAGCAAACAAAAAGAACAGCCCGCCGTCTGTCTGTCTGTCTGTCTGTCTGTCTGTCTGTCTGTCTGTCTGTCTGTCAAAATATGATACACGACCGTAAACTAAACTGTATCCATAAAAATGGACACTTATCCTTTCCTAAATTTCCGATT